>PXRK01000039.1 GCA_003021015.1 Halobacteriales archaeon QS_4_66_20
TATTCGGATCGGCCTTCGACGGCGGAGAGCGTGCTCCCGAGGATGTGGTTGATCCCACCCTGGAGGCGGGAGCCGACGGCCTGTTGTGAGATGCCGAGTTCCTCGCCGAGGGCCTCCAGTGTGACCTCGCGGGGGGATTCGAAGTACCCACGTTCGTAGGCGAGTACCAGCGCCTCCTGCTGGGTGTCGGTGAGGGCGGCTTCGGTCTCCGTTTCGACCGGCGTGAGCGCGTGCAACTTCCGCAGCGTGGTCGGGATATCCAGTTCGCGACAGTACCGTTGGAAGTCGGCGAGGTCAGATCGGTCGTCGCCGCGAATCTCGAACGTCCACTGCTGGTCCGTACCAGTAGCCTCGATGACCGGTATGTCCGTCTTCGCCAGGACAGTGAGCACGTCGTCGTACTCCAGTACCCACTCGACGCGTAACAGATGCTCGTCGTCGACGGCGTCGACGAATCGAATCTCGTTCACGCCGGGGTGCTCGGTGAACGCGCTTTCGATGTCGTCGACCTCGGTGCCCCGGACCCAGAAGTAGGGAATCACCACGTCCTGTGCGGGGATAATCCGCTCGAGTGTGACCGTCACGTCCGGCAGTTGGGTGAACACCGTTCCCAGCGGGAACTGGGCGGACGGAACCGTGAACGTCGCTTCGGTCGCCATATTCTACACCAATGTCCCCCAGCCGAAAAGAGCTATGGCTGATTTAACCGTGTTCGTGACACTGCCTGTCGTGGACGCCTAGTCACCTGGACGCGGAATCGGTACCAGATGCATCTCGACGCAAACCGTGGATTCACTGCTGTAGTCACCGAGGTCGTTCTCTGTTTCCCTCTGTACTGGGGGGTCAGCCGTCTTCGTCTTCGCTCTCTCGTTTGTTGTGGGGTTGGTCGTCCCCGTCGAGCTTCGGGGGCCTGCCACCCCCGGAGTTCGGCGTGAGTTGACAGTGTCGGAACGCTCGTCCCTCACCGAAAGGGCGGGACTCTCTCGCTGTTCAAGGTAGTCACGAGCGACCGTATTAGGACTGGACGCGAACGGCGGCGGACTCGCCGTCCTCGGTCGTCGCGGTGACGGTGAACTCGCCCATCGGCTGGATCGTCCAGATCTCCTCGCCACCGTCGATCGTCCCGACCTCCTGTCTGTTGATGGAAATCGTCACCGGCGGAAGGTCGCCCGCGCCGGTCCCGAGCAGCGAAATCGCCATCGGCCCCGTCTCGTTCGTGTACTGGACGTTCAACCGGAACGACTCGGCGGTGTTGGAGCTCGTTTTCGCGGGGATCGAGACGACTGGCTGTTTGTGCTGGTGTTCGTGGAACGGGTTCGTCGTCGCACCGTCGAGATACGCGAACACCTCGCCCAGCGAGTGGTTCGCACGGAACTCGTAGACGTGCGTCCCGGCGAAGCCACGTACCGTATCAGTCTGACTCGAATAGATGGTGGACGCACGGTTGCTCGCAGCCTGTGCGCGTCCTTCGGAGTCCTCAGCAAACTGATCGTCACCGAACGGGTCCCGCTCGCCGCGCAACGTCGCCTGACGGACGTATCTGTCTTCGATCACCGTCGCGGCGACGATCCCGTCGTCTGCGGCGCCGACGTACACCCGAACTGATTCCGTCCCCGTCGTCTTGGCCTGGACCACTCGCTCGGTCACCGGCTGATCGAGCACCGTCGGTTCGACGGAGAGGGCTGCGACCCGCTCCGCAAGCGAGTCAGACAGGTCCGCCTCGCCGAGCTGGTCGATCGTCCCCCTGTACTGCCGGGCAGCGACCTCGATCCGTGCCAGTTCGGTCAGCAACGTCTCCGTCGAGATGTCGCCGTCGCTGTAGTTCTGCAACACGCGTTCGTGTCGGCGTTCGAGTGTCGTGACGCGCGCCTCGAGGACGTTCACCGTGGTCCGAACTCCGTCGCTGCTCTCCGTCCCGAGGTCGGTGATAAGCAGTTCGTCGTGTCGGCCCTGGAGTCGCTCCGCGTCTGTCGCCATCGCCGCCCCGACGTCCAGGTCTACCTCCTCGTACTCCTGGCGGGTCAGGTTCGCCGCGTCCGGCGCGACGTAGCTCGTCGAGTTGGGCGTCTCGATGACTTCGGGCGGCGTTCCGTCGGCTGCCGAGAGCGCCGTCGCTAACCCGACGGCTCCGACGCTGGCAGCAACGAGGAGGGCGAAACCGACGATGGCGACCGTCGGCGAGCGGCGGGACAAGGACATCTTACCTGCGACATTTCACCCCAGTGTATAAAAACGTCGCGCCGTGGACCGAACCGGAGACCGATACCTGCCCGGTCCAGCCACCCAGCGTAACACAAGACAGTGAACTGCATCGCACACCGGGGGTTCGTCGACCGCGTGCACGACGCGGGGCTGGCCGTCAACGCCTGGACGATCCGATCGCAGGAGGCTGCCGAGGCGGTCGCAGCCGCTGGCGTCGACGGGCTCATTGCCGACGATTGCATCGACCGCCGCTGTGACGGGGAAAGCCCTCGGCCGGCTCCAGTCCCGGGACCCGCGCTGCGCTCCTCGGTCGCTCACTGCGTTCGCTCCCTGTGGTGCTTGCGGGGTCCGGGTTCCCGGAGCCGGCCTCGCCCTTTCAGTCCGCCAGGGAGGTGGCGCGTGAGGGTAGCAGATACACGGCAGCTGCCGGGGTGGCAGATACACGGTGGCCGCCGGGGTAGCAGGCACACGGCGGTTGCTCAGCCAGTTTGCTGCCACTGGTCGGCGGCTTCGGCCAGGTAGTCGGCGTATTCCTCGACCGCGTCGGTCCAGCGGTCGTCCCCGGCAGCGCAGGACTCGCGCAGCGCGGCCCGTTCCGCCCCGCTGAACGGCGAGGCGTGCCGGAGCATCCGGTAAACCACCGACTCCGCGGGGTCGGGCGCGTCCAGCGCGGGGTCGCGGACGCGCTCGCGGACCTCGTCGGGTGCCATCCCCAGGTGGATGCTCGACCCGGGGACACTCTTGGACATCTTCGGCGTGCCGTCGACGCCGGGGACGAGGTGGCTGTACAGCCCGACGACCGACCCCGCGACGCCCGCCGTAGCGCGGAGGTCGTCGACGCGCGAACCCAAGCCGACGTTGTCCGCGCCGAGTACGAGCAGGGCCCGTCCGTACTCGTCTGACTCAAGGGGCGAGACCGTGTCCGCGGCGAGCAACAGCCCGCAGCACTGCTCGGAAAACGCGCTCGCATCGCCCGGCGTCTCCACGTCCTCGTAGGCGGCGGCGAGCGCCTCCTCGAACGCCGTCGGCTCGTGGTCCTCCTCCTCATCTCCCGAGCCCTCGCCGGAGTCGGCGTCCGGGTCGTACTCCGGCGCCAGCCGGAACGCCGTCGAGAGGATGTCGAACGACTCGCTCTGGATCACCAGGTCGCCGTCCCGGGGTTCGAACTCCCGCTCGCGGAGGAAGGCGGCGTACCGCTCCGCCAGGGCGGTCAGCGGCGACAGCGACCCGCCGCGGGCGTTGTACACCACCTGGTCGGCGAGGACCGCCTGCACGTCGAAGCCCGCCTCCTGGAAGGCGACGGCCGACTCCAGCTGGCCGAGCGTCCCGACGTGGGGGTCGCCGGTCGGCGAGATGCCGACCGAAACGAGGGTGTCAGCGGGGGTCGCCGCCGCCAGTGCCGCCGCGCTGTCGGTGAACGCGAACCGCTCGCGGCAGTACGGCGCCGACAGGTCACCGATCGCGTCCGTCACGCCGTCGTAACCGCGCTGGTCCCGCACCGTGCTGTTGTGAGCGTCGAGCAACGACATACCCGAGTATTTGTCATATATCGATAAAATGGTGACCTGTCACAGGGTACCGATACACATACAGGCGCGGAACTGACAGCGGCGTCGCTCCGGATCAGCGTCCCGGAGGAACTTTCGCCGGCGAGCGGGGGAAACCGAACCTCCGACGGGAGAGAGCGCCGGTCAGGAGAAAGCGGATTCGGTGTTCCAGCCCGGGTCCTGATACTGTCGGACGTGAGTACGTGGAGAGTTCTACCTCGGCACCGTGCTAAAACGTGTGAATACACCGGTTTGCGTGTCTTGCCAGTCCACAGAGTCACGTCCGACAGTACTACCGCGAGTCGGGTCGACGCGTTTCCGGGGGGAGTGTCATCGAAAGGGTTTTTCTCACGGGAGGAAACAGTCCCAGGTATGTGTTCACGGTCGGTCGCCGCCCGCGATTCTCCCCGGAGCAGGAGTTTTTTGCTCGTCGGCCTGCTCGTCGTCGCGAGCGCCGTTCTCGCGGGAGGCACGCTCGCGCTCGAACAGGCGGGGACGGCCGACCAGCGCGTGACCCAGGAGCAAGCGGCCCAGGACGGAGCGATGGTCCTCGAGAACAACACGATCGAGGTCGAACTCGAAGCGGACGGTGACACGCACTGGACGATCAACTGGACGTTCTCGCTGCCCGCCGAGGAGTCGGGAGACCGGTTCGACGCACTGGCGAGCGAGTTCGAGTCCGGAGAGGCAACGGCGTATCTGGAGACGCTCAAGTCGTTCCGGAACGCGAGCCAGCAGATCGACGCCGCGCGGGATCGTCCGATACGGATCACGAACGAGACCTGGTCGAGCACCAGGACGGGCACGGGCGAAAACGCCACGGGTCGGCTGACGCTCGCCTTCGAGTGGGAGAACTTCGCCCGCACGGAGGGTGACCGGCTGATCATCGACGACGCGCTCGCGACGGCGGAACACGGCGCCTGGCTCGACGAACTGTCTGCCGATCAGGAGCTGATCGTTCGCATTCCCGAGGGGTACGGGGTCTTCGACGCGAACGTCGACCCGCAGGACGGGGCGCTCCGGTGGCGCGGCCCGGTGATGTTCGACGAAACGACGCTGCAGGCCACGTTCATCGGCGACAATCAAACGCCGGAGCTCCGCGACGAGTCCAACGTCATGCTCTGGGGCGTCGTCGGACTGCTCGTGGTCGCGATCGCAGTCGTCGGGGTGTTCCTCGTGAACCGTCGCGACAGCCTGTTGCCGGGGTCGACCGAATCCGACGACGACGGCCCGCCTGCAAGCGGGGCGACGCCGGCAGCCGAGCAGGCCGACCCGCCGAAGTCCGAGCCGGTGCCGCCGGACCCGGCCGACGACCAGTCGGAGGAGATCGACGAGGAACTGCTCAGCGACGAGGAGCGCGTCGAGCGGCTGCTCGAGGCCAACGGCGGGCGGATGAAGCAGGCCCACATCGTCCGGGACACCGACTGGTCGAACGCGAAAGTGTCACAGCTGCTCTCCTCGATGGAGGACGAGGGCCGGATCGACAAGCTCCGCATCGGCCGCGAGAACCTCATCTCGTTCACCGATGTCGACGTCACCGAGATCGAGCGCGAGGAGTAGCAACAACTCGGTACACGTTTCTCCCGAATCTGAAAACGTTTATCGGGAGTCAGTCCGGATCTTTCAGTGTATGAAAATCCTAGTGACCGTAACCGAGGTCGCGGAGGCCGACGACGAGTTCGAGATCGACGGTCTCTCGATCGACGAGCGGTACCTGACCTACGACCTCAACGAGTGGGACAACTACGCCGTCGAGGAGGCGGTCCAGATTGGCGAGGAACACGACGACGTGGAGGTCGTCACGGCCACGGTCGGCCCGGAACGCGCCGAGGAGACGATCCGGCAGGCGCTCGCGAAGGGCGCCGACCGCGCGGTCCGCGTCTGGGACGACCAGCTCGCTGACGCGACGATGATCGACGCCGCGACGAAGGCCAGGCTGCTCGCCGCGGTCGCCGAGGAGGAGGACCCCGATCTGGTGCTGGCGGGCGTTCAGTCCAACGACGTCGCGTTCGGCGCGACGGGCGTCGCGCTGGCCGCCGAACTCGGCTTCGAGTGGGCGGCCGTCGTCAACCAGCTCGACCTCGACCGGGACGCCGGCGTCGCGAACGTCCACCGCGAACTCGAGGGTGGCGTCGAGGAACTGACCGAGGTGGAGCTACCGGCCGTGCTGACGATCCAGACCGGGATCAACGAGCCCCGGTACGCGAGCCTGCGGGGCATCCGGCAGGCCCAGAGCAAGCCGCTCGACGTCCACGCGCCCGCGGACCTGGGCGTCGAACTCGGCGAGTCGACGCTCTCGCTGACTTCTCTCGAGGAGCCCGAAACCGAGAGCAACGTGACGCTGTTCGAAGGGAGCGCCGAGGAGACGGCAAGCGAACTCGCCGAGTTCCTCAAGGAACAGGGGGTGGGCGCATGAGCGATGTCCTGGCTGTCACGGAACACCGCCGCGGCGAACTGCGCGACGTGAGCCACGAGCTGATCACCGCCGGTCGCCAGCTCGCCGACGCCACCGGTGGCGACCTCCACCTGGCGGTCATCAGCGGCAACGTCGAGGAGTACGCCGAGAAGCTCGACCGCCGCGGCGTCACCGAGATCCACACCGTCGACTACGGCGAGGAGTTCAACCACGACGTCTACGTGCAGGCGATCGAGGCGCTGTACGATGCCATCGGACCACAGTACGTCATCGCGCCGAACACCGTCAACGGGCTGGACTACGCGCCCGCAGTCGCCCAGCGGCTCGACCTCCCGCTGGTGACCGACGCAGTCGACGTGAGGGTCGACGACGGCCTGTCGGTCACCCGCGAGTTCTACGCCGGCAAGACCGAGGGCGACGTGGACGTCGCCGGCGAGGGCGCGCTGGTGACGATCCGGCCCGGCGAGTGGCCGGGCGCAGAGGGCGTCGGCGACGCTGTGGTCGACGCGTTTGACATCGAGGTCGACGAGGGAGCCGTCCGCTCGACGGTCACGGGGTACCAGGAGGTCGGCGCCGGCGACGTCGACATCTCCGAGGCGGACGTGCTGGTCTCGGTCGGCCGCGGCATCGAGGAGGAGGAGAACATCGCCCTCATCGAGGAACTCGCCGACGCGATGGGCGCGACCGTCTCTTCCTCCCGGCCGATCGTCGACAACGGCTGGCTCCCCCAGGACCGCCAGGTCGGCCAGTCCGGCAAGAAGGTCACGCCCGACGTGTACATCGCCATCGGCATCTCCGGCGCCGTCCAGCACGTCGCCGGTATGAAGGGCTCGGACACGATCATCGCGATCAACAACGACCCGAGCGCCCCCATCTTCGATATCGCCGACTACGGCATCGTCGACGACCTGTTCGACGTCGTCCCTGCGCTGACCGAGGAATTCGGCGGGTAGAACACCATTTTTTACTCCCGTCGCCACTTTTTACTCCCGTCGCCACTTTTTACTCCCTCGGGTTTCCTCGCTCGCTACGCTCGCTGCGGGAACCACTCGGTCGCAAAAACGTGGGGAAAAACTGCTCGGCGCTCGCTCCGCTCGCGCCGAGTGAAACGCCTCGCTGCGCTCGGCGTATGCTAACTCCAGAAGACCAAGCACGCGACCGGAGAGAGCGCGCGCAGCGAGGCCCCCGAGTCGAGCGCGCCGAGGGTTTCGCTCGCAAATCACCCGAAGACGGTCCGCAGTGAACGAACTTCCTCGCGGAGTGCGCTGCGTTTCAGCAGGCCGAAGCCGGCCGCGATCAGCAGGAATCCGGCGACTGTCGACGGAGCGACCTGCTCCCCGAGGAACACCCACCCACCGAGCGCGGCGAAGAGGGGCACGACGTACGCGACGAGGTTCACCTCGACGGGGCCGACGCGGTCGAGCAGTTCGAAGTACAGCAAGTAGCCGGCGCCGGCGGCCACGACAGCCAGGTACGCCAGTCCGGCCAGCGCGCCCTCCGACCAGGTAATCGACGCGACGCTGCCGCCCGGCGCGACGAGGAGCGCCAGGTGCAACAGTCCGGCGCCGACGAGCATCATCCAGGCGTGCAGCGACGCGACCGGGAGCGCGGTCCGATACCGGCGGGTGAGGACGGCCCCGAGCGCGAACGCCGCGGCGGAGAGAAAGACCAGCAGGACGCCGACAGTCTCCGCGCCCGTGATCGCGGCGGGGTCGGGGTTGGCGACGACGGCGACGCCACAGAGCCCCAGCAGGAGCCCCAGCCCGCCGACCGGGGAGAGTCCCTCATCCGGCAGCAACAGGCGGGCGAACCCCGCGGCCAGGATCGGATCGAGGCTGATGACCACGCCCGCGACGGCGCTGGTGACGTACTGCTGGCCCGCGAACAGCAGCGCGTGGTGGACGGCGACGAACAGCGTCCCGCCGACGGCCACGACCGACCACTCGGCGCGCCCTGCCGGCCGCCAGCGACCTGCGGTGAGCACAGCAACAGCCAGTAGCACGACACCGGCGACGTCGAACCGCAACGCCGCGAGCCACAGCGGCGGAATGTCCACCACGGCTGCCCGCGCCGCCACGAACGACAACCCCCATACTGCCGACAACGACACGAACAACCCCGCAGTCGTGTGTCTCCGCGATGCCATACCTCCCTTTCGGGCACAATTGTCAAAATTCTTATTATTATGTTGACACGTATCAACACGATCCGATTGATGGCTCTGCCGACCGAACTCTCGCCAATATCAGCCCGCCGGTCACTGGTCGGACTCGTGTCGGCCAAACAACCACCGTTCCTGGCGGACTGATACTGTCGGACGTAATTTCGTGGAGTCACGCGTCACGTTCAGCCGTTCAACCGTGCGAATACAGCCAGGAGAGTGTCACGATGTGACACAGAGTGAGTGAGGATATCCCGCTCAGCGGGATCCGCGAGCGCGCTGAGGGCGTTCTTCGATACGACGAATACGGCCACTCCGCAGACGATCTCTAGCGAGCGTGTCGAGAGATCCACGCAGACGTCGATAGCAACAGTTCAGGCCAGGAACACGTGCCGGGGTTTGTCGGCGAGGACGTCCCGGCCCCAGTCGACGGTGTCGGCAAACTCGTCGGAACGGAAGAAGGCCATTGCGTCCTCCCTGGAGTCCCACTGGCTGGCGATGAACATGTCGTTCTCGTCGTCGGTGTTGAACAAAAGCGCCGTCTCGCGGTGGCCGTCCATCCCCGCGAGGAGGTCGCCGACGGCGTCGAACTTCCCGACGAACTCCTCGTGGTACTCGGATTTGACGGTGTAGAACATCCCCATCGTGCCGAACCCGTCGGTATCCTCGGCCCAGCCGACGACCCCCGGCAGGTTCTCCAGGTAGCCACTCGCCGTGTCGGCCGCGTCGGCGGTCTCCCAGAGGCTGACGACCGCTGCCGTGTCGCTCTCGGGGTCGTCGTAGACGGACGTCCACTCGTGGGTGTCGTAGCGGTCGAACCCCTCGGCGAGGTCCGCCACTTCCGTCTCCAGGCTGTCGAGGTCGGCCTGGGAGTACAGCACGAGGGCGTAGACGTCTTCCCCGTGGGGTTGGCCTGCGTACACGTCGAGGTCCGCGAGCGCCTCTCTGATCGACGCCTCGTCGGCGCTGCTGCCCCGGGCAGGACTCCCGGATTCGTGGTGCGCATCGGCGTCGTTCTCACCGTGTGCCTCGGTCGCTGCGTCGGCGTCACCCAGCGGTCCCCGGACGCTCTCGCTGACGCCCGGTAGATCCGTCAGGAATCCCAGTGCGGTGTCGGCGGCGCGCTCGTTCTCCCAGACGCTGACGACTGCCGAGCGGCCGCTCTGTGCCCGGACGGTCGTCCCGCCGTGGGTGTCGTAGTGGTCGAAGTTCTCCCGGAGGTCGTCGACTTCGGCCTGGAGTTCCCGGGCGTCCGCGTCCGAGTACAGCACCAGGCCGTAGTCCCCGGCGTCGAACTCCTCGCCGGTGTGGAGCCCCAGCGTCGCCAGCAGACTCACCAGGTCGTCGGTCTCCCTGCTCTCGATGTCCGCACTGTCGCCGCTCGGCGGGCCACCTCCGCTGTCGGGACGGCCACCGCCGCTGCCGGGATGGCCCCCCGAATCGCTGGCTGCATCACCACCTTCGTCGCTACTCGCCTCGGTGTCGTGACCGTGCCCCCCGGCAGGTTCAGCCCCGGCATCCTGTCCAGCGGTCGCGTCGGCGGGGTGGACGGGCGTGTCGGTCGGGACGCCGTGGTCGCCCGCGCCGTCAGCAGGCACCTCGTGGCCGGCGAGCAGCGCCGGGAAGTCGGCGGGCGGGAACCGCCGGCCGACGTAGAACTGGCCGAACTCGGCGTAGCGGGAGGTCGAGGGGTCGAACCGCATCTCGTACAGCAGGTCCTTCATGTCGAGGAGGTCCTCGCCCCAGAGGGTGACGCCCCACTCCCAGTCGTCGAGCGCGATGGCGCCGGTGATCATCTGGACGACCTTCCCGCCGTAGTCCCGGCCGATGTCGCCGTGGGCGTCCATCTGCTCGGCGCGCTCCTCGAACGGCAGGTCGTACCAGTTGTGTTCCTCGCCGCGGCGCTTGGTCATCGGATAGAAACAGACGTGCGTTGCGTCGGGAATCGTCGGCTTCAGCCGCGTCTGGATGTAGTTCGCCAGCCCGGAGTTCTCGTCGAGGTCACCCTCGAAGTAGTCGCGTGCGCGCTCGGAGTACCCCGACGCCTCCGTGACGGAGACGAACGACGTCTCGCGCTCGGTGAAGGCGGCGAACTCGGTTCTCTCGAACTGCCGTTCGAGCGCGCCGATGTCGGCGCTGGAGGGCCGCAGGTGGACCAACAGCAGGTCGGCCTTGTGGCCGAGCACGGAGTACAGCGCCGACTCGCCCTCGTCGGCGTCCTCGACGGCGAGACGTGCTTCGAGGTGGTCGACCACCTCCCCGAGCGCCCGCTGTCGCTGTCGCTCGGGTGCGTCCCGCCAGGCGTCCCAGTCGATCGTCCGGAAGTCGTGCAGCGCGTACCACCCCTCGTCGGTCGGTGGCGGATCGCGTCGGTCTGGCATACTCGCCCGTTGGGATGGAGCCATAAGGAATCTTTCTCTTAGCGGGAGGGTGGTCTGGTGCCCCTATCTTTGGCAGCGAGAGACTCCCGCCGTTTACCGTGGGCGTGAATCGCGTGCGCTTGGTGGCGCAACCGCAGGATTTAGGCCGTCCGGGGTCGAACGGTGTGGTAACTCACTCGCCGAAACCAATCCGGAAACACTGGGGTCCTTCCCGCCGATACGCACCACACGGTGCTTCCAGTACCCCTGCCCCTGCAACACGGGATGGGGTGACGGCACGACCAATCCAACCCCGTCGGCGTGCGAGCCTGTCCACCGTGGCAGAAAGGACAGCCAGGCCGATGGCACGGCCCGTGTCCGTCCGCCGTCAAATGGCGGCCGGTCGTCCGATACAGTTTCGGGCGCTGTGCAAGGAGATACCGCGTCTCTGTCGGGACGCCGAACCCGCCACACCCCTCACGGGGCTCACGTACCGAGCACGAACCGGAGTACGCCCATGGGGCGGAATCTTGCCTCCGTCGGTGTCGGGACCGGCCCGACCCCGAGCGCGGGGAAACCCCGGCGTGAACGCCGGGGAGGATGTCATGCTAACAGCATCGGCCCGAAGATCATCACCAGCAGCGCGCCGATCATCGCCACCGTGATGCTGAGCGTGATGGCCGTCACGACCTGCCGGCCGTAGGGGAGCGACAGCCGCGAGGCGACCGACTCGACGCTCGTGCGCATGATGTGCCCGCCGTCCAGCGGGAACGCGGGAATGCAGTTGAACAGCGCGAGGTTGAAGTTGATCCACGCGGTCCAGAACAGCAGGTTCGCCCCCAGCAACAGCGCGCCGCCCATGAACGCTAGCGGCCCCTCGACCACGAAGAAGCCGGTGACGTCGGCGGTGAACCCCGCAAAGTTGTAGTTCAGGTCCGGCCCGACCAGCGCCGCGAACGGGAGCACCAGCAACTGGACCAGATAGAACAGCACGCCCGTCGCGACGCCCGCGTCGTCAGGGATCGCCCCCCCGGTCAGCATCCCGAGGAACTGGTTCGCCGGGTAGGTGTCGACGCCGAAGTCGTCGAGGATGAGGCCGCTGTAGCCGTCCCGAACGCCGACGCCGAGGATCGGCCGCCCGTCGTCGTCCTCGCCGAGGCGGACGTCGAGCACCGACTGGTGGCCGCGGACGTACGTCTCGACGGTGACGGTGTCGCCTGGCTCGTGCCGGTCGAGCGCCGGCCGGAGCGTCGAGGCGTTGGTCACCCGCTGGTCGCCCACTTTCGTGACCACGACTGTGGTTCCGTCGGTCGGCGCACCCGCGTCAGCGAGCGGGCCGTTCTCGGTGACCTGGGCGACGAACGCGCCGACCGGGACCGTGACGTTCCCGCGGTCGGTCTCCAGCGTCGCGGTCGAGTCGTCGGCGACCGCGGCGTCGAACGCTGCCTTGGTGTTCACCGCGGTGCCGTCCACTGCCGTGATGCGCGTCAGCGGATCCTGTCCGACGACGTCGTCGGCGACCCCTGGTACGGCGCCGAAGATGAGCAGCCGGCGCTCGACGGTGACCGGGTCGCCGTCGCGCAGCGATACCTCGACCGTCGCGTCGTCTACCTCGTCGACGACATCCTCGAGGTGTGACTCGTTGTCGACGGGCTGGCCGTCGATCGCCGTGATCACGTCGCCGTGGCCAAGGCCGGCCGCCTCCCCACCGGAGCCCGGCAGCGTGTCGCCGACTGGCGCGCCGGGCACGACCGCGACGGAGGCGGCGATGGGGCCGACCAACAGCAGGAGGGCGACCGCCGTGATGGCGAAGTTGTTGGTGATGCCGGCCGCGAACATCCGCGTCTGGGCGCCGCGGTCGGCCTCGCGCTGGTTGTCGGCGTCCGGTTCGACGAACGCGCCGATCGGGATCAGCGCGAACAGCGCCACGCCCATCGAGTCGATATCGATGTCCTCGACCCGACAGAGCAGACCGTGACCCCCTTCGTGCACGACGAGGCCGACCAGCAGGCCGAAGATGATCTCCGGGGCGGCCGACAGCGGCAGGAAGTCGTTGACGCCGGGGATCACCAGCACGTTCTGGGGGTTCTGGATCGCCGCGCCTTCCGGCTGTGCGACGATCGCGAACACCGACGTCACGACGATAAATCCGCTGAGCACCATCACGATGACCGTGATCCCGACGCCGACGTTGCCCCACGCCCGCCAGAACCGCTTGGGCTGGGCAAGCCAGTCGAGGAACTGCCGGCCCCGCTGCGTGTGGATCGTCAACAGCGGCCCGGAGACCTTGGCGTACTCCGGCAGGTAGCCGCGAGTCTGCAGTCCGACCGCGATTACCGTATAGAGGGTGATCCCGACGAGAACCCACGTCAGGAGGCCTACCATTTGCTCACACGTAGGGTGGTCGATAAAAGAGAGTTTGGTTCCGGGACCGACCGACGACGCCCGAGTCGCCGTCCGGCCACGGGAAGCGCCGACCCCAGCCGCGACTCGCTGATCCCGACTGGTTATCAACGAGAATAATTCCGCGAACACATTTATACAGCCAATTGGAGTAGGCCCCTCGTATGAGCGATCGCAAGGAAACGAACCCGGCAGGGGGTATCGGCAGTAGGGGCGGCGGTGCGTCCCGGGCGGGAGCCGACAGGGGAACAACGAAGCAGGGCACGGACGATAGATCGGAGTTCCCGGTCGGTTTCGGGGCCATTCTCGATCACATCGACACCTCGCTGTTCGTCGTCGACGACGGAGGAGATCTGGTTCACTGGAACAGGGCAGTCGCACAGCTCACCGGCGATTCGCCGGCCGAAGCGAAGCGGAAAGCCCAGGAGCAGGGAGTGATCGGTCCGGCCTTCTATCACGACGGCCGGCGGTCGATGACGCTCGCGGAGAAGGTGGTCGAAGCCCCCGAATCCGCCGACGAGGAGTACGGCGTCCCACGGGTCGAGGACGTCGAGTACACCCTGTACGCCGACGAGAGCGTGATGAAAGACGCCCGCGGCCAGGACCGATACATCTCGTTCAGCGCCGCACCCCTGTACGACGACAGTGAACTGGTGGGCGTCGTCGAGATGGTCTGGGACCGCACGGAGGACGCCCTGCGCCAGCAGCAGCTCCAGGGGCTGGTAGGCGAACTCGAGGAGACGATGACCGAAATCCGGCAGGGCAACCTCTCGGCACGGGCCTCGGTTCACGACGTGGCGTACGTCGACGACGAGTTGCTCGTCGTCATCGATTCACTCAATGACATGGCCGATCGGCTGGAGTCCATCGTCGACGACGTCGCCAGGGAGACGGGAGAACTCCAGGAGAGCGTCGAGCGGGTCGCCGACAGCAGCCAGGAGATCACCGAGACAGCGGAAGAACAGGCCGACACGATCGAAACCGTGGGTAACGAGGTCGGCAAACTGAGTGCCACGATCGAGGAGATCGCATCGACGTCGAACGAGGTTGCTGAGACGGCAGAGGACGCGGACGACCTCGCCACGGAGGTCCAGGAGACTGCTACCGAGACCGAGGCAGTCATGTCTGACATCGCGGAGTCGGCGGAAGACGTCGCAGCCGACGTCGATTCGTTGCGGGAACGCGTCGACGAGATCGACGAGGTCGTCGAAGTGATCCACGACATCGCCGAGCAGACGAACATGCTCGCCCTGAACGCCTCCATCGAGGCTGCCCGCGCCGGCGAGGAAGGCGAGGGGTTCGCTGTCGTGGCAGACGAGGTCAAGTCGCTGGCCGAGGAGTCCCAGACCCGCGCCGGCGAGATCGAGGAGATGGTCCAGGGGGTCAAAGCCGACACGCAAGACACAGCCGAGAACCTCGAAGAGACGAACCGACAGGTCACCCAGGGCCTCGAACAGGTGTCCTCGGCCACGGAGGACCTGGAGACGATCGTCGAGGCAGTCGAACAGACGGCCGAGGGCATCGAACAGGTCTCGGACGCGACCGACGATCAGGCCGCGACGACCGAGGAGATCGCGAGCATGCTCGACACCGCCGTCACGAAGGCCGATACCGTCTTCGAGGAGGTCGAGGCGGTTGCGGAGACGAACGAAAAGCAGGCGGAGAAAACCGACCAGATAAACGACATCATCGCCCAGCTCGACAGCTCTCGACGACTGCGGTGAGCAGTCCTACGAGGAGGTTACCAACGAGCTGATCAACATCTACAAGGCCCAGGGGCTGACGCTGTTCCGGGCCGGTTAGTCGCCGCTCCCGGCGGCGCTCCCGCAGATGGCGGTCCAGCGGCCCTGCTTTTCGAGATACTGCTGTAGTTCGCTGGCGTACTCGTCGGTGAGCGCGACGGCCGCTTGCTTCCGTTCCTCGTCGACGCCCGAACTCCCGCCGCCGCCACCGCCCGGCAACAGGTTGCCCAGCGAGTCGAGCAGACCGCCGCCGGAGGAGTCGCTGCCGCCGCCGCCGGCCATGCCGCCCATCCCCTGGTCGACCTTGTCCAGTTCCGGCAGGATCTGGTCGATCTTCTCGGTGTTGGCGATCAGCCGCGCCTGCTCGGGATCCTCGGGGTTCTCGATGTCGAACTCCACGGCAGTCATGATCAGCCCCCACTGCTGGTTGCTGAACTGCGAGTTCAGCACCCGGTCGTTGAACTGCTGGTCCACCTGCATGCGTGCGCCCGCGAGCTTGTCCGTCCACGCCTTGTCCATACCACCCTGTATGCAGGGGACCCCTTTCAGCGTTTCCGGTCCTCTGTCGCGCGTCGAACGGGTCGTTTCGGCGTCCCCGCTACTCGGGCACCTCGTTTGGGTCCGGCCGGACCCAACTGCGGAGTCGGTCGGCGTACGTCCCGAGGCCGACGCCGGCGAGAAACGCCAGCAGGCTCGGTCCCAGAATCCACGCGAGGTCGGGATGCTCTGGGCCGGTGTGCAGAATGACATCGATCATACCTGTCCTGTGGAACGGACGCATACCAAAGGTTTCGTTCTCCGGATATTTGCCGGCCGTCGATCGGGCCGGGGACGACGCCGACAGCAACATCTCGTTGGAGCCACAGGAACCCAAATCCTTACACGACGAGGCGAGCAATGGGGCGCCGTGACACTGCTCGGCGACCCCACGAAGCGGCGGTGGCTGGCCTGGGGAGCGCTCGGCGTCGTGTTCCTGCTGGTCAACATCCACCGGCTGTCGACGGCGGTGCTCTCCGAACAGTTGACGGCCGACTTCGGCATCACCGCAGCCCAGCTCGGGACGCTGCACGCCTCCTTTTTCATCATCTACGCGCTGACGCAGGTCCCGACGGGCGTGCTGGCGGACCGCTACGGGCCGCGCTACGTCGGCAGCGGCGGCGCGTTCGTCCTCAGCGTCGGCGCGCTCGGGTTCGTCGCCAGCAACGGCTACGTCGCGGCGTTTCTCTCCCGGGCGCTGATCGGCCTCGGCAGCAGCGTCATCTTCGTGACGATCCTGCGCTTTTGCGCGAACTGGTACCGGACCGACGAGTTCGGGACGATGACTGGCCTCACGGCGGGAATCGCCGGCCTCGGCGCCATCTTCGCGACGACGCCGCTGGCGGTCGCCATCGACCGCGTCGGCTGGCGGCCGACGCTCACCGCACTCGGCGTCCTCGGGTTCGTCGGCGGCGCGCTCGTCTTCCTGCTCGCCCGCAAGTCGCCCGCCAACGCCGGCCTGGAGCCGATCGACGACGTGCCCGAGCAGCCCTCGGTGACGCTGCGGGAGACCGGCGCGTACCTCACGGAACTGGTCGGCGACCTCGACCAGTGGCTCCTGTCGATTGTCTTCTTTGCGACGAACGGCACTGTCCTCACGGTGATCGGCCTCTGGGGCGTCCCCTATCTGGTCGTCGTCTACGACGTCAGCGTCACGACGGCCTCGACGTACACGCTGCTGGGGTCGATCGGCATCCTCGTCGGCGGGCCCGCCGTCGGCTGGGTGTCCGACCGCCTCGGGCGTCGGATCCTCCCGATGATTGCCGGCCTGAACGCGTTCCTCGCAGCGCTGCTTGTCGTCCCGGTGGTCGGGAAGCCCCCGCTCGCGCTCGTGGCGGCCGCGTACTTCGTGATCGGGTTCGCCGTCGGGTTCGCAATGCTCGCGCTGTCTGTGGTCAAAGAGAAGTACCCGCCGGACGCCAGCGGCGTCGCGACCGCGACGGTCAACACCTGGGGGTTCGTCGGCGCCACGGTGCTCCCGACGCTGATGGGGATCGCGCTCGACGAGTACCGGACCGACGACACCGTCGCCGGCAGCGTAGTTTACACAGAGTTCGGCTACCGCGTGGCGTTCGCCATCACCGCCGTGGCCGTCGTCGCCGCCATCTGCAGCGCGACCACGCTGTACGTCCGGGAGCGCCGTGCCGGCGTCACACTTCCGTAAGGCGTGGAGTCGGCAGAGACAGCGCCCGATCAGATCCCCTGTTTCATCAGATGACTCCGCAGAATGTCCGCCTCGCGGTTCGCGGTGGCGGGATCGAGTAGCACCACCGTCTCCCCGCCCGCGAACGCGCCCTCGTCTGCGAGCGCACGAGCGCCGCTGACGGCCGCGCCGCCGGTCCCGCTCACCGGGATTCCGGCGCCTGCGAGCGTCACCGCTCCCTCGAGAATCTCCTCGTCGGGCGTCGCAACCGCGCCGCCGTCGGTCGCCGTGATGGCGTCCAGCACTGCGGCGCCGCCGGCCGGATCGGGGATCTCCAGCGGCCCGCAGATCGCGTCCGGGCGCTCGACCGGGTCCACGGCGTCGGCGCCCGCCTGCCAGGCCGCGGCGACCGGATCGCAGCCGGCGGCCTGGGCGGCGTATAGCCGCGGTCGATCGTCGATCCAGCCCGTTGCCCGGAGTTCGCGGAAGCCGCGGTCGATACCGACGAGGGAAATGCCCTGGCCCGTCGGGACAACGACGGCGTCGGGTGCGGCATCGAGTGCCTCGACGAGTTCGTACGCGATCGTTTTGCTCCCCTCGTGGCGGTACGGTTCGGCGAACGGCGCGAGCGAGTGCCAGGACTCGCCGGCGACGGCGTCCTCGAACGCGCCGCGGGCGTCGGGGTAGCGGCCGCCGACGACGTTCATGTCGCCGCCGTGGACGTTGATCATCGCCTTGTTGGCGAACGTCGTCCGCGAGGGGACGAAGCTGTGCGATTCGAGCCCCGCTCGGCTGGCGTAGGCTGCTGCAGCCTGGCCGCCGCTGCCGGTCGTCGGCAGCGCGACTGCGTCGGCGCCGTGCTCGCGGGCCGCGGTGACCGCCACCGCCATCTCCCGGTCGGCGATCCCGCCGGTCCCGTTGCAGCCCTCGTCTTTCAGCAGCACCTCGCCGACGCCGAGGTCGTCGGCCAGCGACGGGGCGTCGACGAGGGGGGTCGACGCTTCACCGGCAGTGACGAGCGACTCCCGGGAAAACGGCAACACCGGCGCGAAGCGGCCGAGGTCGCTGCCGGCAGTCGCGCCATCGAACACCATCCCGTGTGCGCTCGCGAGGTCGTCGTACCTCGGCGCTAGCGGCCCGCTGCAGTCGGGACAGCGGCCCGCGTTCTCGGCGTCGAACTGGCCGTCGCACGCCATGCATCGAAGGCTGGCGAACGCGTCGGTCGTCTCCATGACTGGGGCTCGGGGTTCGCGCGACTAATCGCTGTTCGTTCGGGGAGCGCTGTTATACAGCCGGACGAGACTCTGTACCGCCATGGAGTCACTGTCGGGTGGCGCCGGAGCCGGAAACGGGGTCCACGATCCGCTCGACAGGTTCGCTCAGTGTCCAGGGGCCATCGGGCGGATCGATCGGCGCCCCTGTAGTGTCGAGCGGGAGCCGTTCGCGCGTGAGACGGACGCCAGTCGCGAGGCACTGGCTCGTGCCGGTGAAGTGTGTCGCGCCGTGACGCGGGTTGACACTCGACAGCTCCTCGTGGGCGTACACGTCGGTTCGACCGTCCTGGCGGGCGAACAGCATGAGGTGCAGCTGTCGTCGAGCGAGCGGCGAGTCGCGGTACGCCCAGGAGCCGGCCTCTGCGACGCCGTCGAGCGTCTTCACGCGGGCAAAGGGGTTTCGGATGAACCCCCACTGCCAGAGCAGTCGTTCGGCCTCGTCGACCGAACAGTCGAGCGATCCGGCGTACTCCCCGATCGTGATCGGTCGCGGGCCCGCTCTGCGGTCGAACAGCCGTCCGAGCAGCGTCGAGAGCAATCTGCGGATCGGCTCCCACCAGCGACCCGCCGGACCGCGATTCCAGCGAACCGGGAGCCCGTACGCCTGTAAGAGCCCGATCAGTGAGCCGACTGTGAGAAAGCACTGCCGTCCCAGCGGTCCCATACCCCCAGGCGTTGTGCCGGGGGGTCTTAACGGTGGTGGCTGACAGCCCGATAGAACCCGGCACAGGCAATCGATTAAACCGTTGATATACAGCCAGGCGTGATTCACTCACGTCGTGCCGTCCCAAACTCCGTTGCTCGGGGCATGACACAGCCGATGGACTATCCTGGCACTGGACGGAGTCACGTCTGGCTGTATAAGTAGGTCGATTCCGTGCTGTCGGTCGCCCACGCAGGTCGGGGAGGGGCTGTATCCTGTACGCTTTTGGGAACTGCCAGCGAACGGGTCGTATGGTCGTCACACTCGATGACATCGAGACAGTCTCGGTCGTCGGCGCGGGACAGATGGGTCGCGGGATCGGCGCCGTCGCCGCGCTCGCGGGCTACGACGTGTTCGTCAACGACATCGACGAGTCCCAGCTGGCAGCGGCCGAGGAGGAGATCGAGTGGTCCTACGGGAAGGCCGTCGACAACGACAGCGCAACGGAGGCGGAAACCGAGGCGGCGCTCGACCGCATCAGGTTCACGACGGATCTCGACGAGGCGGTCAGCGATGCCGATTTCGTCACCGAGGCTGCCGTCGAGAAACAGTCGGTCAAGGAGGACATCTTTGCGGATCTCGACCGCGCGGCGCATCGGGAAGCCATCCTCGCGACGAACACGTCGGGTCTCAACATTACGCGCCTGGCCGAAGTGACCGACCGCCCCGGGCAGGTGGTCGGCACCCACTGGTTCAACCCGCCGATGCTGATGGATCTCGTCGAGGTCATCGTCACCGAACACACCGAGGAGAGCGTGGTCGACACCGCCGAGGCGCTCGTCGAGTCGTTCGGGAAGACGCCGATCCGCTGCCGTCGGGATATCCCGTCGTTCATCGTCAACCGCCTGATGCGGCCCTACGGTGAGGAGCCGGCCTGGATGGTGTACCGCGGCGAGCACACGATGCGCGAGATCGACGCCACGATGAAGTACGGCGAGGGGTTCCCGATGGGCCCGTTCGAACTCGCGGACTACACCGGCGCGATCCAGCTCCGCGTCGAAGGCGCGGACGATCACCTCGAGGACGACCGACCGCTCTCCTACGAGACCGACGTCTGCCCGCTACTGTACCAGCTCTACGAGAAGGGCCGCTACGGCCGGAAAACCGACGCCGGGTACTACGACTACGCCGACCGGGACGAGCCGGAGATCCCCGTCGACGCCGGCCAGGGGTTCGACGCGCTGCTCGTCTGGGCGCCGATCGTCAACGAAGCGGCGAAGATGGTCCAGCACGACGCCGCGACTCCGGAGGACATCGACACTGGGGCCCGCCTCGGCGGCAACTGGCCGCAGGGGCCGCTGGAGAAAGCCGACGAGGTGGGGGCCGACGCCGTCCTCTCGCGGCTCACCGAGGTCGCCAGCCGCCACGAACGGACCGCCAAGGTCGCGGAGACGCTGCCCTGTGACCTCCTGGTCGAGAAAGCCAAAGCCGGCGAGACGTTCTACTGATGGACTGGATCTCACTCGACGAACACGTTACTCACTCGGCGTCCGGCAGCGTCCCCTTGACGCGCTCGCCGTCCGCGGTTTCGGGGAACAGCTTGCCCGGATTCAGGGTGTCGTTCGGGTCGAGCGCGCGCTTGACCGCGCGCATCGCCTCGACCGCCTCCTCGCCGTGTTCGGCGACGAGGTACCCGCGTTTCCCCTGGCCGATCCCGTGCTCGCCGGTGGCGGTGCCGCCCACCTCGATTGCGCGCTCGATGATCCGGCTGTGGGCTTCCTTCGCCCGTGCGGCCTCGTCCGGGTCGTCGGGGTCGACCAGGATCGCGTAGTGGACGTTGCCGTCGCCGGCGTGGCCGAAACAGGGGATCGAGAGGTCGTACTCCCCGGCGAGGGATTTGGCGTAGGCGATCAGAGTGCCGTACTCGCTGATCGGTACCGTCACGTCGCCGGGATGGCGGAACACCCGGTCCGGGTCGTAGTCGTCGATCGCCGGCGCGAGGTCCTTGCGAGCGCGCCAGAGGTCGTCCATGCGTTCCTCGTCGGCGATCTCGAACCGTTCGGGGTCGTGGTCGGCAAGCACCGCCTCGCAGAACGCGATCTCGTCGTCGATGCCGTGGTCGGCGTGGAATTCGAGGAACACCATCGGCTGGTCGGGCAGGTCCGCGCCGGTGTAGGCGTTGGACATCGACGCTGCCTCCGCGTCCAGCAGTTCGATCTTGGCGACGTCGACGCCCGACCGGACGGCATCGGACACCGCGGCCGCCGCGTCGTCGAGCGTCGCGAACAGGGCGCGTCCGCCCCTAATCTGCTCGGGGCGGCCGGCCAGTTCCAGTGTCGCCCGCGTCACGACGCCCAGCGTCCCCTCGCTGCCGACGAACAGGTCACGGAGGTTGTATCCCGAGGAGGTTTTGACGGCCTTCGAGCCCGCCGTGATCACCGACCCATCCGCGAGGACGACTTCGAGTTCGAGCACCCAGTCGGCGATCTCGCCGTACTTGACGGTCTGCATCCCGCTGGCGGCGTTGGCGATCATCCCGCCGATGGTGGAGATGTCGCCCGACGACGGGAGCGGCGGGAAGAACAGGCCGTGCTGGCCGGCTGCCGCCTCGATTTCCGGGCCCATCACGCCGGGTTCGACGTCGAGCTGAAAATCGTCGGGCCGGACGTCCAGCACTGCGTCCATCCGGGTGAGGTTCATGCTGATGCCGCCGTGGGCGGGGACGGGGTTGCCTTCCAGGCTGGTCCCCGCGGCGTACGGCGTCACCGGGATGCCGCGTTCGGTCGCGGCGGCGAGCACGGCCGAGACGTCGTCGGTGGACGCGGGGTAGACGACGGCGTCGGGTGGTGCGCCGTCGCTGTCCTCGGTTCCCCAGTCGGTCGCGTGCTCGGTCAGGGTCGACTCGGCTGTGGAGACCTGGTCCTCCCCCAACAGGTCGACGAGAAACGTGTGGTCCATAGCCAAACGTTACCGAGGACGGCTATAACTCTTGGCCGCTACCATTCCTTGCAGGACCGACAGACCTGCTGACCGCCGTCGTCCCAGCGCCGGTCGACCGACTCGCCACAGCCCTCGCAGATCTCGCCGTCGGGCGTCCACGACGATGTCGCGGGCTCGGGGTCGTCTGGAAGCTCCGCGACAGATTCCTCGTCCGCTTGCGCGTTCGACTCGCTCTCGCCACTAGCTTCCGGCTCACTCTCCTCGCTGCCCGCCGCCTCGCTGGGCTCGCTTTCTCCGGGGGACCCGGACTCGTCACTCCCGTCGTCGAGAAACTCGTCGAGCGACCGGTCCTCCATACGTACAGCGGTGTGCGCCTCGATGTTAGAGATGTCGGCTCGCGGGGACCCCGGCGATCACAGCAGCTGTTCGAGCTGGCGGCGCCGGCCGGCGAGGTCGGCCTCGGCGTCGATGTCGGGGTCGTGCGCGAGGCGGTCGAGCACCAGCAACGGGTCCGTGCCCGCGCGCTCGACGAGTTCGAGCAGGTCGCTGATCTCCGAGCGGTACAGCGCGAGGTTCTCGAGCAGCCCCACGAGCAGCGCCATCGGCACCGCCGCGTCGGGGTTGGTCGGGAACGCGCCGCTGACGGCCTCGAACGAGGCATCTCCGTTCGGCTCGCCCTCGACAGGGTGCAGGGTGAGACAGCGGGTGCACAGCGCCGCTGCGCTCTCGGCTCCCGGCAGGTACGCTGCCAGGTCCTCAGGGACGGCGAACGACACTGTCGCCCCACCGCACGTCGGACAGTTCATACCGCTCATTCGAGGGCCCGACAGAAGAGCCTTTCATACTGATTGTTGTGATACGGTCGTGCGTGACTTCTGGCTGTACACAACGGGACAGATAAGTGTGCGGGACCCGGATCACCGACCGATCGAATGGGGTACACACCACACGTCATGGTGCTCGGCGGCGGCGTGACCGGCACCGCGATCGCCCGCGACCTGGCGATCCGGGGGCTGGACGTCACGCTGGTCGAGCGGGGCAGGCTCACCGACGGCGCCACCGGCCGGATGCAGGGCCTGCTGTACAGCGGCGCCCGCTACGCCGACGCCGACCAGCCCGTCGCCGCGAAGTGCTACGACGAGAACCGCACGCTCGCGGAGATCGCCGACCACTGCGTCGAGGAAACCGGCGGCCTGCTCGTCCCCACGGATGCCGACGAGGCGACGGTCGAGTCGATCGTCGAAGCGTGCGAGGACTGTGACATCCCCGCCGAGGCGCTCACCGGCGAGAAAGCCCGCTCGATGGAACCGGCGCTGGGCGAGGGGGTCGAGGGAGCGGTGCGCGTCCCCGACGCGACCGTCGACCCGTTCCGGCTGACCGTCGCGACG
This sequence comes from Halobacteriales archaeon QS_4_66_20, assembly GCA_003021015.1. Classification (GTDB taxonomy): domain Archaea; phylum Halobacteriota; class Halobacteria; order Halobacteriales; family Haloarculaceae; genus Halovenus. The sequence continues at coordinate 23,256 of PXRK01000039.1, forward strand.
GCAAAGAGCGCCACGGAGTTTGGCGCCGAGATCCGCACCCACACCGAAGTGACGGACATCCACGTCGAGGACGGCGCTGTCACCGCCGTCACCGTCGAACACGACCCCGAGCCCGCCGGACGGCCCCGCCCGGAAGACAGCGAGGGCGCGACTGCCGACTCGACCAGTCCGGACGGCGACGACCCGGATACCGTTCCGGACGGGGGCAAGCAGGTGCCGGGAGCGAGCGGCGGCCCGGGAGCGGTCCCACCGGGCGAAACTGACGTGCCGGGGATGCCCGGAACTACCGGCGAGGAACGGCCGTCGCGGCCGACCGCCGGGACCGAGCGGCTCGAACCGGACTACGTGGTGAACGCGACGGGGGCGTGGGCCGACGAGGTGGCGGGACTTGCAGGCTTCTCGTTCCCGATGCATCGCTCGCGGGGCGCGATGGTCGTCACCGAGGACCAGCCGGTCGGGATGCCCGTCAGCCTCGGCGCGACGCCGGGGCCCGTGCGGACGGTCGTCCCCCACGGCCAGCACGCCGTGATCGGCGCGACGAACGACCCGGTGGCCGACCCCGACAACCTCGACGGGGACGGTGACGACGCCGACAGGCTGCTGGTCGACCTCACCGGCGTCGTGCCGGCGCTGGACGATTCGCGACTCCTGCGGACGTTCTGGGGAGTCAGGTCCGGACCGCCCCGCGGGGACGGCGAGGGTCGGCGGTTCGCGCTCGTCGACCACGCCGACCGCGACGGCTGCTGGGGGATGACGACCGTGGTCGGCGGGACGCTCACCATCCACCGGCTGGTCGCCGAGCGCGTCGCCGACCACGTCTGTGGGACGTTCGGTATCAGCCGCGAGTGCAAGACCGACGAACTGCCCCTCCCCGGCAGCGAGGACCAGGAGGTTCTCGACGCCGTCATGGACACGTTCGGCCTCTCCTCGCCCGTGTACGACCGCACCCGCGAGCGCCTGGGGAGCCGGACGCTGGAGGTGCTCGACACCGACGGCCCCAATCCCGTGCTCTGCGAGGCCGAGTCCGTGACGCGTGCTGAGGTCCGCGACGCGCTCGACGACGCCACGGGAGAAGCGGTCGACCTCAACGACGTGCGGATCCGCACCTCGGCGACGATGGGATCCTGCCAGGGCGGGCGCTGCGCCCACCGGATCGCCGCCGAACTCCACCCGGAGTACGAACTCGACGTGATCGAGGACGCGCTGGACGACCTGCTCGCCGAGCGCTGGAAGGGCCAGCGCCACGCGCTGTGGGGCGATCAGCTCGCGCAGGCCGCCCGCAACTACGACTTTCACGCGTCGACGCTCGGCCGGAAGTACCGGTTCGAGGTCGCCGAGCGTGAGGACAGCGGCGGCATCGCGCTCGACGGGTTCGACGACGGGCCGGTAACTGGCGGCGCAGATCAGCCGACCGTCGGGTGGGGGATGCGCCGATGACCGACGACGTCGTCGTGGTCGGCGGCGGCATCGAGGGGTACGTGGCCGCACTGACCGCGGCCCTGGAGGAGCCCGTCGCCGACGTCCGGCTGCTCGTCCGGGACGACGGCCGGTTCTGTCACGAACCTGGCTGGATCGACCTGCTCGGGTACCCGCCCACGGATGGTGATAGTGCCGGCGACGATGATGCGGGACCGGTCCGGGAGCCGCTGCAGGAACCGTTCGCGGCCCTTTCCGACCTGCCTGCGGACCACCCCTACAGCCGCGCCGGCATCGAGGAAGTCCGGCGCGCGCTCTCGCTGTTCGAGGAGCTCTCTGGCTACGAGGGGCTGGACAGCGACGCGAACGCGCTGGTCGCGACTGCGACCGGGGAGGTGACGCCGACGTTTCTCTACCCCGACAGCGTCGCGTCGGGGCTGGCCAGCGACGATCGGGAGACGCTGCTCGTTGGGTTCGAGCAGATCGTCGACTTCGACGCCGCGCTGGCCGCGGCGAAACTCGACGAACAACTCCCCTACGACGTGGGCCACACTACCATCGAGCTGGACGTCGAGGTCGGCGGCGCCGAGCCAGCCGAGCGGTTCGCCGCGGTGCTCGACGACAACGAGGAGCTCGACGGCGAATTACCCGCCCGGCGCGCGGTGGCGGGCAAGATCAGGAACGACCTGGACATCGAGCCCCGGATCGGGTTCCCCGCGGTGCTGGGCCGGTCGGCGGCCGACGGCGTCCGGAGCGATCTGGAGGCGATCCTGCAGGCGGACGTGTTCGAGGTCCCGCTCGGCCCGCCGAGCATGCCGGGACTGCGCCTGGTTGACCGGCTGTGGTCAGAACTGGACGACGCCGGCGTCGCAGTCGAGACGGGCGTGACCGTGACGGACGTCGAGACGGCCGACGACCGGATCGCGTCCGTGGAAGTCGCCGGTGGCAGTGCGGAAGGCGATGACCTGCGGGAACGCTACGAAGGCGAGCAGTTCGTCCTGGCGACCGGCGGGGTCGGCGCCGGCGGGCTGCGGGCCGACCGCGAGCGGATCCGCGAGCCCGCATTCGGCTGTTACGTCGCCCAGCCCGCGGACCGCGCGGACTGGGTGGCCGATGGCTTCCTGGACGACCAGCCGTTCGCTCGTGCCGGCCTGGCGGTCGACGACGAGTTCCGGCCGCTCGACGCCGACGACACCCCGGAGTTCGAGAACCTCCGTGCGGCGGGACGGGTTCTCGGCGGCGCGGATGTCGCCGCGGAACAGTCGACCGGGGGCGTCGCAGTCGTGACCGGATACGCCGCCGGGCGGCTTGCGGCCGAGTGGTAGCTACCTGTAACAGCGAGAGAGTCTCGTCCTTCCTGTGAGGGACAAGTGTTCCGACGCGCTGTCGGAACCGAGGACTGAACAGGGCGAGCGTGATCGCGTAAGCTCCTCTGAGAATTCGCCGCGCTCCTGCTGGTTCTGAGTTTCCCACTGCCAACGCCACTTTCACTTTCACTCAGGGTGGCTAGTATTTACCTTTCCACGGCTCGCACCGTCAGATGGCAGATGAAGCGGACCAACACGTTCGCCGTGCGACCGCTCTCTGACGATGGAGAGCAACTGCTCCGGGACCTGTTGGACGCTTCCGCCGCTCTCTGGAACGAAGTCACCTACGAACGCCTCATGCGGTACAACGACGAGGACAGCTTCGAGGGCGAGGACGTGTGGGACGCCGATACAGGCCAACTCGAAGGCAAATACAAAGGTGTTCTCGGTGCGTCCACCGCCCAACAGGTGATACGCAAAAACAGTGAAGCGTGGCGTGGGTTCTTCCGGAACAAAAACAAGTACCACGACGAGTCGAACACGTCGGTCACAGAACACCCAGAACCGCCGGGATTCCGTGGTAACGAGGACGATGGACGCCAACTCAAAGGCGTCATTCGAAAGGATGCGTACACCGTCGAATGGGGCGAGCGGTCCCGGCTTGAGATACTGGTCGGGAGCGAATTGAAAGACCGATACGACCACACCGGGCGTCTCCGGTTGGAAATGGCTGGGGACGCGAATTGGCCCGACTACGAGAAACAGGGCCGGTTGGACCTGTGGTACGACGAGACTGATAGCACCTTCAGAGCCTCGCAACCCGTGACTGTTTCTGACGGCGCACGGAATACTCCACTGGCCTCCGAACAGGCCGCTCTGGACATTGGTGCAAACAATCTCGTCGCCTGTACCACGACGACCGGCCAGCAATATCTGTACGAGGGCTGCGAATTGTTCCAACGATTCCGTGAGACGACCCGGCACATTGCCGAATTGCAGTCCAAGCTACCGACGGGCCGATACAGTAGCGAGCGTATCCGGCGGCTGTATCGGAAACGAACCCGTCGCCGGGACCACGCTCAAGAAGCGTTGTGTCGTGACCTATTGGAACGTCTGTATGAGGATGGCGTTGATACCGTGTATATCGGTGGTTTGACCGACGTGCTGGAGACGCACTGGTCGGTCGAAACCAACGCCAAGGCCCACAACTTCTGGGCGTTCAAACAATTCACCGAACGGCTGGCCTGTACCGCCGAAGAATACGGGATTTCGGTGGAAGTCCGGTCAGAAGCGTGGACGAGTCAAGAGTGTCCACGGTGTGGTTCGACAGATCGAACGACACGGCACCAAGACACGCTCACCTGTCCGTGTGGGTTCGGGGGGCACGCCGACCTTACGGCGTCAGAAACGTTCCTGAAGCGGCACGCAGAACAGGCAGTCAGGCCGATGGCACGGCCCGTGCGGTTCCAGTGGGACGACCACAACTGGTCGGAGTCACCACGCTCTCCCGCGAGGGCAAGTCCCAACGAACAGCGCACAGACCCGAGTACCGTCCACCGTGACGGGAATATTGCCTCCGGGAAGACTCAGGCCGGCTGAGACTCCCGCGCCGAAGAGGAAACCGCGCCGTTCACGGCGCGGAGGATGTCATATTCTCTCCTGTGCCCGAGCGAGCGCGGCTTCGTCGTCCTCCCGGAGAGACGCGCTGAGATCCTGGACCGCCAGCACCAGCGACTCCGCCTCCGTCGGATCGACGTCGCCGTCCAGTGCCTCGATCCGTTTGCGCCGTGCGGTCACGGCCGAGAGAACGCTGTCGACGGCGGGATCGCGGTCCTCGTACACCCGGCGGAGGTCGCGGACGTAGTGCTCGACGCTGGCGGCGACGGCGAGGCCACGCTCGGGGTGGAACGTCCGGGGGACGTCCGCCGAGACGGGGCGCTCGCCCTGGTCGGCGCCGCGCAGCAGCTCGTAGAAGTAGAGCCGTTCCTCGTCGTCGACCTGCATGAGGCGGCCGAGGGTGGTGGCGACCCGCCGCAGTTCGGCAGCTGCCAGGTAGGTGTCCGACAGCAGCTGGAGGTCGCCGCCGTGGACGAAGCCGGCCGCCCGGAGGTACTTCCGGGCGGTTTCGGCCGCGTCATCCGCGACGCTCCGGACGTCTTCCTCCTCGACGGTCTCCCTGACCACCGAGAGGTCGAGCGCCGCGGTGCCGGCCGTGTGCTCGGCGCGCTCGCCGACGCCGACGCTGCGGACGCTGCCACACGCCGGGCAGGTGATCTCGCCCGTTTCGTAGTACGACCAGCGCGTCCCGCAGTCGCTGCACTCGCGTTCCCCGCGAACTTTCATACCCGGCGCTAGCGCGTCAAGCGTCAATAGCGTGTCTCTCTCGTCGGCAGCCGACGGCCGTCGCAGACGCCTGGCAGCTGCGTGCGAAACCCTTTGGGGCGTCGGGCCCGGAGCTTCTGGCATGCGAGACGAGGAGGAAATCCGCGAGCAGTACGAGTTCCTCGCCGAACAGCTCGACTCTGAAGAGATGAACCACGAGGGGGTCCGCCAGATGTTTACCTACTACAAACGGGCGCTGGGCTGGGTGCTCGAAGAGGAACATATCTGATTGTGATTTCGGTACATCTCACCCCAGCCATTACATTTATATTCCTCTGCATGCTTGTACCACGTGACGCTTCGTCTGGAGGGCCGAAGCGTCAGCGGGGACCAATTCAGGGCGGCAAGTGCCCGTGCGTTTTTCGGCACGGGCACTTTCCTTTCCGTTTTCCGTTTCCCAGCGACGGCGAGTCACGCGACTGTTCTCGTCGCGACGACCATGTGCACCGGGCGCACGCATCCACAGAGTATTAATACGGCGACACCCTCTGTTCACCTGCAATGGCGAAAGGAACGGTTGATTTCTTCAACGACACCGGCGGTTACGGTTTCATCGACACTGAGGACTCGGAGGAAGACGTGTTCTTCCACATGGAGGACGTCGGCGGTCCTGACCTCGAAGAGGGCCAGGAAGTCGAATTCGAAATCGTCCAGGCGGAGAAGGGGCCACGAGCCAAGAACCTCGAGCGGCTGTAACTGGTCGTTCAGTTCGGCGGGTGGACCACGTTGGGAGCCCCAGCACTACAGCCGCCTGCCGTCTTCCACTCCCCGGGTCCGTTTTGTGATCCCGCTGGCACGGTCAGTGGCGGCTGTGCAATCCGGCCGAGCGACAGCCCCGAACCGTGACTGGTATACCCGGGAGCGAGAAGACACAGACATGAGCGAGATACTGGACTCGGACCTGCGGCGGCGGGCGTGGGAACTGCTCCAGCCCGGCGAGATTGCCCTCGACGGAATGGTCGTCCACACGGCGTTCGACGGGAGCCAGGAGACGCGCATGCACCAGGCGACGGTCGAACTCGGGGACCTGATCGCCGAGCACGCTGGCCACGACCCGGCGGACACGTTCGTCTACTCCGGCACCGACGATTCGGAGTTCGCCTCGAACCAGCACCAAGGGCTGACGCTGGACGACGAGTCGTTCGTCTGGGAGTGCCAGCAACTGCTCCGGGATGGCTCGTTCGACATCGTGTTTTACTTCGAGGCCGACGTCCCACTGGACGATCTGCTCGCGGACGCACGCGAGGAGGGATACGAACTCTCGGGAATCCGCGGCGACGCCGACAGCCCCGACGACGCGCTCGTCACGCCCGAGCCGTGACACGTGTGGGAACTGTTGGCAACGCTCCGTGGATTTGGAAGGGTTTAGATACGCACAGTCCAATACAGGGACAAGGAGTACCCGTGGTGAGGAGTTTCCAGAGCTGCCGTCCGTGCGCCGCCGCCGTAGCGGAGGTGAGCGACAGTGATAGTGATTGTTGTGACTCGTTACCGCCGGGTATTTGCCAGACGCCAGTTTCGGGCCGTGAAACCGCCGCTACTGCGATGTGGTGCCGAAAACACTCACAACAATCAGTATGAGTGACGACAGCGAAATCATCTCGGGCGTAAGCGTCTCCCACGTCGACGCGACGCTCGACCAGCTCGAAGCGGCGAGCGCCGAGAGCCAGCGGGCGGCCGTTTCGACGCTGCTCGACCGTGAGGGGGTGCGCGAGGCGTTCGTCCTCCAGACCTGCAACCGGGTCGAGGCGTACGTCGTCACCGGCGAGCGCGCGGCGGGGTGGGACGCGCTCGTGTCGTTCGTCGGCGACCTGCCGGCCGACGCCGTCCGGGAGCTAGATCACGAGGAGAGCCTGCGACATCTCCTGCGGGTCGCCGCCGGGCTGGAGTCGCTCGTGCTCGGCGAGGACCAGATCCTCGGGCAGGTCCGCGATGCCTACGAGGACGCCCGCCAGGCGGGCGGGGTCGGCCCGCTGTTCGAAACCGGCGTGACGAAGGCGATCCACGTCGGCGAGCGCGCGCGGACGGAGACGGCGATCAACGAGGGGGTCGTCTCGCTGGCCAGCGCCGCGGTCAAGCTGGCCGCCGAGACCCACGGGCTGGAGGGCGCCACGGCGGCCGTCGTCGGCGCCGGCGAGATGGGGCAGTTGGCCGCCAAGCGGCTGGCGCCCCGCGTCGACGAACTCGTGCTGGCCAACCGGACGGTCGAGCGCGTCGAGTCGCTCGCGTCGACGGCCGCGCCGACGGACACGACGCTCGAGCCGACCGGGATCGACGACCTGCCCGCGATCTTCGACGCCGCCGACGTCGTCATCTCGGCGACCGGCAGCGCAGAGTGGATCGTGAGCCGCGAGGCCCTCGCGGGGGCCGGCGAGACGTTGGTGGTCGACATCACCCGGCCGCGGGACATCCCACCGGGCGCCGACGAGTTCGACCACCTCACGGTGTACGACCTCGACCGGCTGGAGGCGGTCACGAAGAAGACCCGGAGCCGCCGGGAGGCCGCCGCCGAGCGCGTCGAGGGCATCGTCGACGAGGAGTTCACCCGGCTGCTGACCCAGTACAAGCGCGAGCGGGCCGACGAGGTTATCTCTACGATGTACGAGGGCGCCGAGCGGATCAAAGCTCGGGAGCTTGAGAAGACGTTCGCGACGCTGGACCTGGACGAGGAGCAGCAGGCCGCCGTGGAGGCGATGGCCGACTCGCTGGTCTCCCGGCTGCTGGCGGCGCCGACCAACAGCCTGCGGGACGCCGCCGAGGCCGACGACTGGTCGACGATCCACACAGCGCTCCGGCTGTTCGATCCGGACCTGGAGGCGGCGAGTCCGGCCGACCTGCCGTTCGACGCCGGGATAGACGTCGGGGAGATTCCCGAGCACGTCCGCGAGCAGATGCCGGCTTCTGTACTCGAGGAGTTGCGGGAGTAGTTCGTTCCGGGTGTATATATGGGACCGGAGCCTGACGGGTCGACAGCGGTAAGCACTCCATAAGACATTTCTCCTCGCAAGTAGGTGGTCTTTGTATGGTCACTCCCATCGACGCCACGTTCGTCCTTGCGGGACTCCTCGTGCTGTTTGCGGGCGCTGCGCTCTCGATCTACGGGGTCGGCGGTCTGGGGCTGTTGCTCGGCGGCAGCGGGGGCTACCTCGTCGCGCCGGCGATCGGCGATGTCGTCGGGGTCAGCGGCCTCGTGGCGACGGCCGTCGGCCTTCTGGTCGGTGCGGCGATCGGCGTCGCGGTCACGTACGTCCTGCTCTCGATGGCGGTGGCGGCGATCGCCTTTGTCGTCGGGACGTACGCCGGACTGATCCTCGCCGATCCGCTGGTGGGTGCGAACAACCTCCTCGTGACGATCCCCGTCGCGCTCGGGGTCGGGATCGCCGCTGCGTTCCTCGGCACGTTCCTGACCCGGACGACGATGATCGCGATCACGTCGTTCGTCGGCGCCGCGCTGGCCTCGCGGTCGGTGACGCTGTCGGCGTTCGAGCAGGCTCAGGCCGACGTTACGCTCGACCCGCTGTTGTTCGACCTGGCCGCGCCGGCCTTTTTTGGCCTGTTCGCGCTCGGCATCCTCTCGCAGTTCGGCCTGTTCAAACTCGGGTACGTCACGAAACTGGTGACGTGGCTCCCCGGCGCAATGGTGTTCCGCGACGGGGAGAAGGGCGCGAAGGGCTGATCAGGACCGGCCGAGCAGGCGCGCGAGGCGCTCGCGGATCCCTGCTTCCTCGCCGAGGCGGAGGTAGTAGGCGTCGCCGCCGTCCTCGTAGTAGCCGTCGATGCGGCGCTCGATCTCGAAGCCGAGGTCCTGGTAGAACTCCAGCGCGTCCTGGTTGGTCGTCCGCGCGTGGCAGGTCACGCTTTTGTACTCGTCGGCGACGCTGGCGACCAGACGCTTGCCAAACCCCTGGCCCTGGTAGTCCTCGTCGACGGCGAGAAACAGGATGTAGCCGTCCCGGCGGACCGCGGCGAAACCGATCAGCCTGTCGTGGCCCCGGTCGGCGTAGATATACGCCGTCGAGCGCTCGTAGGCGTTCCGGAAGAAGTTCTTCCGCTGTCTGAGCACCCCCTCCGAGCGGCGGATCCGCTCTTTGAGTTGCCAGGCCCGCTCGACGTACTCGTCGTTACCGGGCCCGACCTCCAGCCGCTGGATGTTGATGCTCACCACCACCGTATACTGTCGGATGGCTATTAATTCCTGCCTTCTCTGCGGCCCCGAGATGGGCAAGGCGGCCGGCTCGACCGGCCTCGCCGCCGGAACGAACGCCAGCCTGCTGGCCGTTTGCCGCCGGGGAGGGACCGACCGCTTGCCCGCCAGGCTTTTGCACCCGCCGGGCAGAGCCTCGGGCGATGAGTTACGAGCTCCGGGCCCACACCGCCGACGTCGCGGTGCGAGCGACCGGCGGAACGCTCGGCGAGACGTTCGCCGCCATCGCCGACGGGATGGCCGCGGCCATGGCTGACGACTGGCCGGCCGGCGGCGACCGCCACGAGCTGACAGTGACAGCAAGCAACCGCGAGGCGCTCCTGTTCGATTACCTCGACGACCTGATCTACGAACGGGACGTGCGTTCGGTGCTGCCGGTCGACAACGCCGGTACCGTCACGGAGACGGTCGACGGCTGGCGGTTCGAGGGGAGCTACCGCGGCGTCCCCCTTTCGTCGGTCGACGCCCGCGACCTCAAGGCCGTGACCTACTCCGAAATGCGCATCGAGGGGACGGCCGACGGCTGGTCCGCCTACGTCGTTTTCGACGTGTAGGCGGGTCCCGACCGAATCTTGTCGCGTTGCGGAACTTTGAACACGGTTCCACAGACACAGTCACGTAGTGAGCGATCCAGCCGCCGAGGAGGCGCCGCGCAAGCGACCCTGGCTAGCGGCGGTACTCACCGTCCTGATCCCGGGGCTGGGACACCTGTATCTCCGCCTGTGGGGGCGGGCGCTGCTGTGGTTTCTCGTCGTGATCGGCTCCGTGTTCGTGCTCGTCCCCGAGTGGTTCAGCGCCGAGTCGCTGGGCGACCTCACCGGGATCGCCGAGGGGATCGATCCGCTGACGTCGCTCGCGCTGCTCGGCATGTCCGCACTCTGTGTCGTCGACGCGTACCTGATGGCGACCCGGCACAACGAACGGGCGCGCCGCCAGCACGACGACGCGACGACGTCCTGTCCGGAGTGTGGACGTGAACTCGACGGGGACCTCGACTTCTGTCACTGGTGTACCGCGCGCCTCGACGAGCCGGGGCCGGACGCCGACGCGGAGTAGCTACTTCTCGATGATGCTCTCCTCGACGGCCTCACCGAAGTGGCGGGCGGTGTTTTCGTAGTAGACCAGCAGTTCGTCGCCCGCCCCGAGGTCGGTGACCGCGCGGCGGCCGTCGCGGGTGTGGATCTTGATCGTCTCGGCGTTCTGCAGCAGTGTCTCGATCCGATCCCCGTCCTCGGTTTCGGCCTGGACCCGGAACATCGGGCGCTGTTCGATCTTCGAACGCCCGACGATGGCTTCCCGGGTGTTGCCGTCGGTGTCGACGACCTGGACCTCGTCGCCGCTGGACAGCTCCGAGAGGTAGTTCGTTTCGCTGCCGGGCGCGCGGACGTACGCGTGGACCGCGCCGGCGTTCACCCGGAACGGCCGCGAGTCGACGTACGGCGATTCGGCGGTTTCGGCGTGGACGAAAAACAGCCCGCGCGCGAGCGAGCCGACGAGCATCCCCTCGTCGTCGTCCATCAGCGAGCCGGTGTCGATGCAGACTCGGTCGGCCGGGCCGGTCTGTTCGATCTCCGTGACAGTCGCCCACTGCAGCGAGAGCTGTTCGCGCCCCGCCTCGTCGCGCACCTCGACGGTCTTGCGGATCTCGTCGGGGTCGTCGCTGTCGAGCAACACCGCGTCCGCACCGAGCTCGAGCGTCTCGTAGGCCGTCTGGGCCTCCGCGGCGTCGCGGACGCCGGCAATCAGCGTCGTCTCCTCGCCGATCCGGGCGATCAGGTTCTCCAGCGGGATGATCCGCCAGTCCTCGCCGACGACGATGGTGTACTCGGCGTCCGTCGCGACCTCCTCGGCGAACGTCTCGTAGTCGGGGCCGCGAATGTGGACGTACCCCGCGCTGACGTCGCTGTCCTCGCGGCGGAGCGCCGACAGGTCCGCCGACCCCGAGAAGTCCGGCGGCAGGTCGACCGACCCGTCGCCCTCGGCGTCTTTGCCGACGACCGTGACGTCGGCCTCGGTTGCATCCGCCTCGGCTTCCATCACGTGGACGTCCTCGCCGGCGAACGCCGCGACGTTGACCGCGCCGAGCTCGCGGACCCGCTCGACGTCGCGCTGGTCGACCAGGACCCAGTCGACCCCCGCCTCCAGGCCGGCGGTGATGCGCTGTTTCCGGACCTCCCAGTCGCCCACCTCGTCGTCCGCTTTGAGCCAGACCGAACGTGTCATGTGGAGTAGCTTGCGGCCGGGGGGCTTGAACGTGGCGGATTCTGCTCCAGCGTCTGGCCGGTACTACTCCGGATACGCGTCGGCGACTGCATCGAGCAGTTCGTGGTGCTCGGTCGTGTGGGGCGCGGTCAGCGGCGAGACACTGACTTTGTACTCCTGGATCGCGCTGCGGTCGGTGCCGTCGGGTTCGTCGAGGTCGCCCGCAGGTAACAGTTCCCAGACACGGTTGGTCAGTGTGATGGTCTCGCCGTCCTGTTCGGCCTCCATGTGGTAGCTGTGGGAGGGGCGGGTGACTTCCATCTCGCCGGTCGCGCGGTCGGCGATCGGCGCGTTGACGTTGAGGTAGCCGCCGTGGGGGAACAGCTCGGCCTCGGCGGCGTGTTCGACGAGGTACCGCGCCGCGCGGACGGCCTCGGCGTACTGGTGGGCGGCGAGGGTATCCTCGCCGGGGACGTACTCATCGGTCGGGATGTACATCGAGACGGCGACCGCCGGGCAGCCGAAAAACGCCGCCTCGACGGCCGCGCTGACGGTCCCCGACCGCCCCAGGACGGCGGTCCCGAGGTTCGCGCCGCGGTTGCAGCCCGACACCACGATGTCGGTTTCGGGCACGAGCGAGGACAGCCCAGCGACGACGCAGTCGGCGGGCGTCCCCTCGATCACGTAGCCGAGTTCGTGGTCGCGGACGCCCACGGAGTAGGACATCGCCCGACCGACGGCGCTCTGGTCCTCGGCCGGCGCGACGGCGGTAACCGACCCGACCTCCGAGAGCTCCTCGTAGAGGGCGTGAAACCCCGTCGATTCGATCCCGTCGTCGTTGGTCACCAGGATGTCGAGATCGGCCATGTGTGTGTTCGGGAGGGCTGGCGTTTGAAGGTAGCGCTCTAGGAAGAAGGATGATCTTCATTGTTACCAAAATACCACGCTAGATAGTATAGTATTTTATATGAGTGATTTAGTAGAAGTAGACGTCACCATTATTGATTTGATTGCTCTCAATATCATTTTTTATAGCTTCAGCCTTAGTTCCTTTTCCAGATGAGTGCACACTATAATGTTTATTATTACACTTTAGTTTTATAGTTTCTCTACAAACGCCGCCAGTATCCGAATAGTGAATTCCAATTAAAGCTGCATAATCGCCATAATAGGAAGAGTACTCTCTTACATAAATTGGCCCTCCTGAATCTCCAGGGGCGCAATCTGCGTTATATATTACTTCATTACTATTAACCCCATCTAATGTTCCCTGTTGAGCACCAGTTGTCTTGCCTGTTTTATAAATATCCTGCCCGATTGCTAATTCCTGGTTAGTTACTCGTCCCTCCAGATCTAAGTAATCATTGGACCTATGAAGGATTGTTCCAGCCATTTTGCGTTTATTGTCGTTCCGTTCCACTAAAATATAATCCAATCCAGAATCCTTCTCATAAATATCAGTCGTAGTTCCCCAGACTGGGTGATCCTCATACTGATAAGCATTATTATCCTCTTTATTTGACCCACTGAAATTATGAGCATTTGTAATCATATATTCACCATCATACTCCCCTCCACTTATTTGAACACGTCCACCCGAAGTCCCAACTGAAGTCTCACCACCTTTATATCCTCCAAAAGAGATTCCACCAATCACAGGATCAAAAGTTTGTCTCCCTAAACAACTTTTTGTAGCTGGATGTCCATCATCATTTTTACAATGGTGGTCCAAAGTTCCTATAGTACTATTTAACGTCTGATCTTTTACATCTATTTGAATATTTGTACCAATATTTGTTATCTTATGACGTTTTTTAAAGGACAAACGAGGGCCCACTTTATAGATGATGATTCTTAATTTATTTCTATCACCTATTTTATCTTTACCAGATGTGATGAACGAATTAACAATAATGCCTCTATCTTGTAGCTTTGTAGTATCAATCGTATCTGATCCTGGATCATAATTTAAGTTCTCTAATTTTCTTCTATCTCTAAAATCTTCTCTTACCTTTTGACAAATTCTTCTAGCTTCTTTAACATTGTCCCACCATCTTTCGTTAACCTCGATTTCTTCCAATACTTCGTCCTTTCTCTTTATAAAGGGTATGGAGATCTTATCTGTAAGCCCAATCGTTTCTCCTGTTATACCTGTTGTAACAAAGGCACCAGCACCCACATTTCTTAGGAAAACTCTTCTTTTCAAGATTGAGTTATTTTCTTTCATTCTAATATAGTCTTCTTAAGCAATCTATTTATAGTTTTTGGTTTTCGTTGTTTTTAAATATGCTGAGTTTATAGGGTTACTACCACTACCAATGACTGATCCAAGAAGTCGTCGAAAAGGCCTCCAAATCAATCGGCGGCAAGCCCTCCAGTCAGCTGCCGGACTCAGTCTTGTATCGATCGCGAGCATCAAGCTGGGAGACTATGCCAGCGCAACCGACGCGGGAGAAATGCTCTGGTCCACAGATGTCGACGGATGGTTCTCGTCGCCGACGGTCATCGACGAGACCGTCTTCCTCGGCGGGAGAAACGGTCTACACGCCGTCGATGCAGACACCGGAGACAAGCTGTGGTACTGGAAAAATGACGACGGTGTGCCCTCCTCACCGCAGGTCGTGGATGGAGCGGTCTACGTCGGGAGTAGGGACAGCAATTTGTACGCACTCAATGCCGAAACCGGAACCGAACGGTGGGGGTTCGACACTAATGATGAAATTCTTGCGTCGCCGACCGTTTCGGAGAGAACTGTTTACGTCGGCAGCAATGACAGTAGCGTCTACGCTGTCAATACTGAGACTGGTGAGCAACAGTGGTCGTTCGTCACAGGCGACAAAGGTGAGGGCAGATGTCTGTCACCGGGCGCCTGTAGTTCGGCTTGGTCGCCAGTTATTCGCGATGACACGGTGTTCGTCAGCGATTCGGATTTCCTCTGGGCCCTCGACGCGGAGACGGGCGAGGAACTGTGGCGTTCGGACGCCGAGCCGATGATTTCGTCTCCAACCGTGGTAAACGGAACTGTTTACGTCGGCGGCCAGCAGGTACGCGCCGTGGATTCAGAATCGGGTGAAACGCTGTGGAATGTGTTATCGAACCAAACGCCAGAGGTCAGGTTCAGGAGCACCCCCACTGTCGCCGACGGAACGGTCTTTATCGGTAGCGAGGACGCTCACTTCGGAAACTTCGGCCGACTGTACGCGCTGGACGCCGAGACTGGGGACGTACAGTGGCAGTTCGAAACCGACGAGGTAGTGGTACCGTCGCCGACCGTTGCGTCCGGCGTCGTCTTCGCCGCGGACAACGGCGGGAACGTGTTCGCCTTCGATGCGGAGACTGGCGACCGCCGCTGGACATTGGAGACCGGCTCCGCAACGCAGTGCTCCCCGACTGTCGTCGATGGGACGCTGTTCGTCGAGACCGGCGGAATGCTGCACGCGATCGACGCTGGCGTCGACGGTGACAGTGACGGCTCGCGAGTCCAACACGGGACCCTCGGCCACCACGAGGGGTACACCGGCCCGCAGGACCCCTCCGTCGAGGAGACGTTCACGCCCACGGATACCCCGACTGCGACGCCGACTGACCAGACACCGACTGTGACACCTACTGAGGACACACCGACTGACGAGACACCCACCGGAACACCGACCGAAGGAACTCCAACTACGACGGAGACGACCGTACCGCAGGGCAACGACGCCGACGGCGGCAGCGGCGGGAGTACTGACGACGGTGACGGCCCAGGATTCGGCGTTCTCGGCGCGCTCGCCGGACTCGGCGCGGCGGGGTACCTCTCACGACGGCTCTCCCTCTCCGGGTCCGACGCCGACGAGCAGTAAGCCGGGTTCTACACCGGCATCCGGTCGACGACAGTCTCGCCGTCGACGACGAGGTTGTACGCGCCCTCGTCGCCGTTCCAGAGCACGAGGACGTTCTCGAAGCGCAGCAGGTCGCCGTAGTCGGCGCGCTCCAGCGGCCGGTTGAGCGCCGACGACTCGGTCAGCACCGCGAACTGGTCCTCGCGCTGGCTACCGTCACCGACCAGAAACAGGGGATTACCTTCGTCGGCAAGATTCGGGCTGAGCTTCACCGCGGCGCAGTCGATGCGCTCGGTGACGTGCCGTTCCATCTCGGCCATCTTGGCGGTCCGCTCGGGGTCCGGGCTGTACTCGATAGCTCGTTCACCGTCGGTCCGCAGCACCGAGTAGGCGTACTGCACGTCGACGTTGACGAACTCGCCGTCGCCCTGGTGGCGCTCGGGGGCTTCGTCCCCAGCGGGATGCGGCGGCGGGTCCGGGCCGCGTTCGCCCTCGTCGAGGCGACGCTGGAACGCCGGCACCTCGATCGACGGGTTCCGGTCAAACGACCAGGAGTCGATCCCCGGCCGTTCGCCGGGCCACAGTCGCACCGAAGGCGCGTAGACGGTGGCGTCGTACTGGGCCTCGACCTCGCGCTCGATCCGGCGCAGTCCGATCGCCGTGTTGCGGTCCGCTGGCGAAATCGCGACCAGCGAGCCGTCGTCGGCGAGAGCGTCGAGCAGGTCGGCCAGAATCTCCACTGGCTCCTGGAGCTCCGAGAGCACGTTCGCACAGAGGATCAGGTCGTACGGCTCGTCGGAGTCGAACGCCTCGATGCGCTCGCGGTGGACCGTCGGGTGGAAATTGCGGCCCGTTTCGTCGAGCAGCGATTCGAGGAGGTCGGCGGCGTCGCTGGGCTCGACGGCGTGGTACTCGACGAGGGCGTCCTCGGAAAGCAGGTGGTCGACGCCCAGCGCGGGCCCGCCGACGCCCGCACCCACGTCGAGCACCCGGAGGTGCCGCGGCAGGCGGCCATCGGCCGCCAGGTCCGCGAGGACGTACTGGGCCGCGGCGAAGTACGGCGCCAGGTGGTAGATGGCGTACCCCAGCGCTGTCGGCGCGTCGTAGGTCACCGGCTCGCCGCGGAGATAGCGGCGCTTGAACTCCCGGATCAGGTGCCGGAGTTCGTCGCCGGACTCGCCGTCGGGCCACCCAGACCCGTACTGCTCGACCAGCCGGTCCTCGATCCGGCGGGTGATCCCCCCGGGGAGCGCCTCGACCCCGCGGAAGGTGAGGTCGGTCGGTCCCTCCTCGACGGGTTCGAACCGGCCGTCCTCGCGTTCGAGCAGGCCGAGATCGGTCGCCTCCTCGCGAAGCACCTGCCGGACCGCCGCGGGGTGGGGCTGGCCCGCGACGTACTCGTGAATCTCCTCGGGGTCGATGGGCCGCACCTGCCGGAGATACTTCGCGTTGTCCCGGATCGCCGCCCGCTGCTCGTCGTTCATCGGTTCTGCTCTCGTCCGGACTGTTCTTTCTCGCCGATTCGCCGATACATGCTCTCGAAGGTATCACTGTCTGCATCGGCGATTTCCTCGGCCGCGGCCGCGATGTCCTCGGCGCCGTCGAACGCGGCCTGGACGTCGGCGTACACGCGCGGTTCGCCGCCAGTGACCTGCTCGACGAGGTCGGCGAGCGGTTCCGAGACGGTGGTGTGAAACGCCGGATCGACCGGTTCGGCGGCCAGGCCAAAGGCGAGGATCGCGGCGTGCGTGCGCGCCTGGACTGTCTCCATCGCCTCGTCGTGTTCGGCCGCGGTGGTCTCGAAGACGTGGTTGTCCCTGGCTGCGAGGGTGTCGCGGATCGCCGCGACCGCGGGACCGTCCTCGTCGACGACTACGGGGACGTTACCCGGTTCGCTCTCGGGGGCGAACAGCGGGTGGAAGCTCGCGCGCTCGCGGTCGGGTGCGTGCTCGCGCATCGCCGCTAGCGGTTCTGCCATCTGTCCGGTGACGTCGACGATTGCCCGCTCGGCCCGCGGTGTGTACGCAGCGATGGCGTCGCCCGATGCGGGAAGCGGCACGGCGATGCAGACGACGTCGAACGTGTCGGCCTCCGCGGCTGTCGCCTCCTCACCGTCGGTGTTCGTGTCCTCGCCGGCGGGGTCGACGACCCGGCCACCCAGCGCGTCGGCAGCCTCGTGTGCGGCCGATCGGTCAGGATCGACGAAGGCAACTGAGACCGAGCGAGGCGCGTCGTCGCGGAGGGCTTGCCCGAGCCAGCGCCCCATCGCGCCCGCGCCGACGACGAGTGCATCCATGTTGGCGTCTCTTGTCTGTGACCGGACTAAAGGGGTTCGATGGGCACGCTGTAGGCGGTCGACCCCGAGGGTCGGCGGCGCTGCTCTCCCGACGGGACGCCGGAGACGTATAGCAAGCGGAAGCCCCGTCCTTCAGGGCGGGGAGGATGTCAATGCCCGGGCCGAAGCCACAAACAGTTTAACGGCGTCCACACGAGTAGACAGCAATGTCACAGCGTGGATCGGATAATCGAGACAAGTGGAAGCGATGGGGCAAGATCGCCGGCGGAGTACTGGTCGGCCTCGTCGTCGTGGTCGCCCTCCTGTTTCTCCTCGGCGTCATCGGCGTGCCGGACGCCGGGGTGGAGGACAACAGCTGGGGCGAGGTCGACGACGAGCGCATCGAGATCCTGACGACAGTGTGGATCGACAACCCCAACCCGTTCGGGATCGGCGGCGACAGCGACGTCGAGTACGAGGTCGAACTGGCCGGGATCCACATCGCCGAGGGCGGCGCGACCGGCGTCGGGGTCCCCTCGGGCCGGGGCACGCAGACGTTCACGACCGACCTGCGCTACCAGCAGATCCCGCCGTGGTGGAGCAGCCACCTCAACGACGGCGAGGTAAGCGACGCGGTCGTCAACGCGACGGCCCACACCTCCGTCGGCCCGCTCTCGGGATCGCCCTCGGGCACGTTCGAGCGCGAGGTTGACACCGATATCGAGGGCGCGCTCGACGAGGGCTTCTCACAGTTCGAGGGTACCTACAGCGGCACCAGCACCGACGTCCGCGCGCCCGACGGCACCGCCATCGAACCGACTGTCGAGGTCGAGAACGTGACGACGCGCTGGGGCGAGGTGACCGAGAACGAGACGGAGATTCTCGTCACCGCGCGGATCCACAACCCCAACGCCTACCCGATCCCCACCCCGGGGTTCACCGGAAACCTGGCGTTCAACGACATCCCGGTCGCGGACTGGGAGGCCGGCGAGGTCGAACTGCTGGAGGCCCAGGAGGGTGCCCTGATCCCCGGCGGCGAAACCGAACAGCGGACGTTCCTCGTCGTGATGGACAACGGGAACCTGCCCCCGTGGTTCGCCTCGCACGTCGAGAACGAGGAGTACACCCGGGTCGCCGTCTCGGGCCAGCTCGCGATGGAGATCAGCGGCAGCGAGGTGAGGATCCCGCGGGAAAGCGAGGGGATCACCTGCGAGTTCGACCTGACGACGTCGATCTTCGTCGACCAGGAGCAGGGGATGGCACTCGAGGCCTGCGGAACCACGCCGATCGAGACGACGACCGAGCAGTTAGAGGCAGCCGGCGCGGTGCTGGACCTCAGCAAGACCGACTGGTGGGACGGGTTGCTCGACGGTGACGAGAACAATGACGGCGGCGGCGACGGCGGCGGCGACGACGACGGCGGCGACGATGACGATGGCGTCATCGGGGCTCGCGGCATCGCCGTCGACTCGCGGTGAGACCTTCCGGCCGGAGGGGCTCGCCGCACAACCGTTTACTCGGTCGCGCACCTACAGCACACGATGGATCGTGAACGCCTCGGGAAAGTCGCTGCTGGCGTGATCGGCGCGCTCGTCGTGGTAGCTGCGCTGCTCTGGCTTTCCGGCGTCGTCGGCGTGCCGGACGCCGGACTGGAGCACAACAGCTGGGGCGAGGTCGACGACGAGCGCATCGAGATTCTGACGACAGTCTGGATCGACAACCCCAACCCGTTGGGCAGCGAGAGTGACGTCGAGTACGAGGTCGAACTCGCCGGCGTGCAGCTGGCTGCGGGCAACGAGACCGGCGTCGACGTGCCCCCTGGCCGATCCACCAGGACGTTCAGTACCGATGTCGACTCCCAGCAGATCCAGCCGTGGTGGAGCCGGCACCTCTCCAACGGCGAAGTGAGCACGCTCGTCGTCGACACGACGGCCCACACCTCGGTCGGCCCGTTCCCGGTCTCGCGGTCCGACACCTACGAGGAGGAGATCGACACCGACATCGAGGGGGCGCTCGACCGTGGGTTCTCCCAGTTCGAGGGGAGCTACACCGCCGACACCGGTGCACCCGACTGGACCGAGATCGACCCGACGGTCGAGGTCGAGAACGTGACGGCCCGCTGGGGTGAGGTGACGAACGAAACGAGCGAGCTGGCCGTGACGGTCCGCATCCGCAACCCGAACCGCTACCCGATCCCCGTCCCGGGGTTCACCGGGAGCGTCGCGTTCAACGGCGTCCCTGTGGCGGACTGGGAGGCCGACGACGTCGAACTCCGCAACGTCTCCGAGGACGCGCTGATCGACAGCGGCGAGGCCGAACAGCGGACGTTCCTGATCGAGATGGACAACGGCAACCTGCCCGAGTGGTTCCGGACACACGTCGACAACGGGGAGTACACGCGGGTTGTCGTCTCCGGGAGCTTCGCACTGACGGTCGACGGCTACGAGGTGACGCTCCCGCCCGGGGGCCCCGGAATCACCTGCGAGTTCGACCTGACGACGTCGATCTTCGTCGACCAGGAGGGCGGGATGTCGTTCGACCGCTGCCAGTGACGGTGACGGACGCGACACCGAACTCCGAATCCACGGTCCAGTTGCTGCTGGCGAAACGGAGAGCTGTCATTTATATGTTCACGAGGCGCACCCGGAGACATGGACGAACAACAGAACCCGTTCGAAAGCCGAGCAGTACGCGGAGCGATCGGCCTCGCGAGCGGGCTCATGATCGCGATGGTCGCCCTCTTTTTCTTCGAGGGAACGATGCAGCTGTTTATGCTCGGGTTCGCGGCGTTCGACGCCGTGTTCACGCCGTACATGCTGAAGAAGGCGACTGTCCAGCAAGGGCGGGAGGGGGACCCAACAGCCTGATGACGGCACTCGACGAACTACGGAAAGTTGCCGACTACCAGTTCGGGGCGGGTGCGGGGGACGTGCTGTTGCCGGCCGAGGAGGCGCTGTCGGTGACCCGTACCAGTTCGGGCCGTCCGCGACAGATCCACGCGGCGGACGGGAACCGGCTGGCGACCTACGGCACCGACGGCCGGTTCCGCCTGGGACTGGCTGGCGGCCGACGCCTGCAGGCGGGGTTCGTCCGCGACGGTCGCAACGCCTTCGCGAAGTTCGTCCGGCGTGCCGACGACCGGATCCGGCCCCGTGACGAGGTGCTGGTCGAACACGAAGACGGCTCGCTACTCGCAGTGGGGCGCGCCGAACTCTCCGGCGAAGGGATGGTCGATTTCGAGTCCGGGATGGCCGTCCACGTCCGGGACAGTACCGGGTGATACTGATTGCTGTTGGCCGGGATCGACCGCACCACAGTTATCCGATCTGATAGGGCGACCACAATTATTAACTACTCATATTCTATGTATTGAGTATGGGAAACAGGGAGGCGACACGACGGGACGTCATCAAAGCAAGCGTAGCACTCACAAGCGTCGGCACGGCAGGGGGGCTGAGCGGCTGTCTGGGGGGCGACGACGACGGCGGGAACGGAAACGGGAATGGAAACGGAAACGGCAACGGGGGCAACGAACCCCCACTCGATTACTCGCAGGGTCCCGACGCCGTCACGGCGAAATCGACGGCGATGATGGACATGAACTTCCAGCAGTTCCTCAACGACGAGGGCCTCAAGACGATCCTCGAAGCCAGTGCAGAAAGCGGGACTGGCGGGGGGCTGGAGGAACAGATGGACCGGGTCGAGAGCGAGCAGGGGATCCCGAATCGATGGGTGGAAACATGAACGTCCAGCCCGACGCCTACAGTGGGAGCATCGCCTGGACGGAGTTCTCTCAGGAGGAGTTCGTCACCCTGCTCGAGGAGAACGTCACCGGCGAGATCACCGAGAGCGAGTACGAGGGGACCACGCTGTACACGGAGTCGGAGAGCGGTCAGGTCACAGCGTACCTCGGCGGCGGCGCCGTGACCTTCGGGAGCGAGGACGCCGTCACCGACACCATCGACCTCGCGGCCGGCAACGCCGACCCCTTCAGCGGCGAGGCGCGATCCCTCTACGAAGAGACACGGGACGGCCCGGCCCAGTTCGTCGCCCAGTTCCCCGACATCGAGGAGGAGATGTCCGGGGGCCAGGATGGGGGCGGCGAAATGCAATTCCAGGGGCTCCTGACACAGGTGACGTGGGTGTCGGGGTCGTTCCTCTACGACGCCGGGGACAACAACAAGGGGATGACGATGAACGTCCGGTTCGACAACGAGGACGCCGCCACGCAGACCCAGCAGTTCATGACCCAGCTCCTCCAGCAGTACCAGGCCCAGCTGGAGCAAAGCCAGAACGAGTCCAACCAGCAGCTGGCCGAAACCCTCTCGAAGATGTCGGCGTCCCAGAACGGGCGAACGGTCGCGATCAGCTACGAGGACACCGTCGAGAACTGGGCCGCCTCCATCCGGTCAGGGGCCGCTTCCGCCGGGGGCGGACCGCCGGCCGGCGGCTGATCCTCGACGGCTGGGGTCCACCCAGCCCGGATAGCGAGTGCTACCGGGTGGCCGGATCAAGGCTCGTGGGTACCCGACGGGGTCCGGGAGTAGCTCCGGGGGCAGACGTCGGGCGTGCCAGATCAGGTCTTCAGCCCGCTGCCGGTCAGCGGCACCACGACGTCTTCTCCGTCGTCGATCTCGCTGGCCTCGCGCAGCGTTTCCAGTGCTGCGGGGGCGACTGCACACGTCGGTTCCGTGTAGAAGCCACTGCGGTGGAGTTGTTCCAGGTGGCGCTTCGTCGCCGCCTCGTCGACCGCTACGGCGTCACCGCCCGAGTCCTCGATAGCATCGAGAATCTGCCCGCGGCGGGCCGGCGCTGTGATCTGGATGCCGTCGGCGGCCGCGTTCCCGCCCGCCGCTGCCGTCTCGCCGTGCCGGGCCGCGACGATCGGCGCGGCGCCGGCGGCCTGCGCGCCGTACAGGCGCGGTATATCGTCGATCCAGCCAGCCCCAGCGAGCAGCCGGAACCCCCGGTAGGCACCCAGAAACAGCGTGCCGTGGCCCAGCGGCGTCACGACGGCGTCGGGGGCGTCCCAGCCGCGCTGGGCGACGATTTCGAACGCGACCGTGGCGGTCCCGGCGAAGAACGAGGGATTCCAGGCGTGGCTCGCGTACCAGCCGCCGTCGGCGACGGCGTCGATGCAGGCGTCCGTGACCGCCTGGCGGTCGCCCTCGACGCGCACCACGTCGGCGCCGGCCCGCTCGATGGCCCGGAGTTTCGCCGCCTTGACGTTCGCCGGGACGTAGATTTCGGCGTCGATCCCCGCCCGGGCGGCGTAGGTGGCGACCGCCGCGCCGGCGTTGCCCGAGGAGTCCTCGAGCACCCAGTCGACGCCCAGCGCGTCGGCCAGCGAGAGCATCACCGCCGCGCCGCGATCCTTGAAGCTCCCGGTCGGGAACAGCGATTCCAGTTTGAACGCCGCGTTCCAGTCGGGAGCGTCGACCAGCGGCGTCCACCCTTCGCCGAGCGTCACGCGGCGGTCGGCCGGCAGCGCCGAGTCGAACGTCCAGAGCCCGCGGTCGCGGTCGGGACGGGCTGGCGGCTCCGGACGATCGCCCTCGTCGCCGTCGAGCGAGCGTGAGCCCTCTGCAAAGTCGAGCGCGTGCCCACACTCGCACCGCCAGGGAGCGCCCGCGGACAGCTCGTAGGTCCGGCCGCAGTCGCGACACTCGTACACGGGAATCACCCGAGCATTTCGACGCCCTCGTCGATCGAGAGGTCGCCGCGGTCGATCGCTTCGAGGATCTGGCGGATACCCTCGCTATCGCGTTCCTCCTCGTCGCCGTCGTCGTCCTCCCCGATTTCGGCGAGGGTCATCTTCTCGGAGTGGCCGATGAACTCCTCGAAGTCGACGCCTTCGGCGAGGGCTTTCCCGCGTTTCACCCGGTAGTTGCCGCCGTCGGTCTTGTAGAGGTCGTCGGGGTGAAAGAAGTACCAGTCCTCGTGGTCGAACCGGACGCCGATGCGGGGTTTCGCGCCGAAGTTCCGCGAGAAGTACACCAGCGCGTACACCTCCTCGCCGTCGAGGTAGATCTTGTCGCCCGCCGCCGACTTCGCTTCGATGGCGTAGAAAATATCGCCGTTGCCCGCGAGCACGTCCGGGAGCTCGCGCTCGGTTGCGCTGCCGCTCGCGGGCGCGCGCATCACCGCGAACCCCGCCTCGTCGAGCCTGTTGACCAGCTCCCGCTCACGCCGGTCGCCTTTCGCGTTCGACATTGCACCACAGTCGCCGCGGGACGAACTTAAATCGACTGCCGTCGAGTCGACGCAACCGCCGACGCTGACCGGACCACCGCCGCGTTCCTGCCGGTGAGACGTGCGACCGAGTTCCTGCCGGCGAACCAACCGCCAGGTTCCTGCCGGCGAACCAACCGCTAGGTTCCTGCCGGCTACACAAACCACGCCCCTGGCGGACTGAAAGGGCGAGGGAGCCTCCTCGTGAGCGAAGCGAGCGAGGGCTCGGAAGTCGCAGCCCGCGCAGCGAAGCGAGCAGGACCGTCTTCCGGCGTCGCGGTCGCTGAGCAGGCCCTATCCGAACGAACGCAGTGAGTGAGGATATCCTGCTCAGCGGGAGCCGCGAGGCGACCGAGGGCTTTCTGCGTCACGCCCTCTTCACAGACACAATACCTTCCGTTACGCCACTCTCGCAACAGCCTCGATTTCGACGACCATCTCGGGGTCGATCAGCCGCTGGACCTCGACCATCGAGGTAGCGGGCCGGGCTTCCCCGAACGCCTCGCCGTGTGCTTTGCCGATCTTCTCCCACTGCTCGATGTCGGTGACGTACATCCGGGTGCGGATCACGTCGTCGAGGCTCGCGCCGGCCGTTTCGAGCGCCGTCTCGATGTTCGCGATGGCCTGTTTCGCCTGGGCGTACGGGTCGCTGGCGCCGACGAGGTTGCCGTCGTCGTCGGTCGCCGTCGTGCCCGAGACCTGAATCTCGTCGCCGACGCGGACTGCCCGCGAGTAGCCGACCTCCGATTCCCACTCCGACCCCGAGGAGACGCGCTCTCGCTCCATACGCGGCGCTCGGATGGCGACATGAAAAATGGCGCGATCTGTGGGGAGAGGGTGGCTCGCGCTGTTAGCTAGGAACCGTGGCTTCTGTAACGATCTTCGGATCGAAGAAAGCCCTCGGCGCGCTCGCCTCCGGTTCGGCGAGCCCGCCTCGCCCTTTCAGTCCGCCAGGGGCGTAGACTGTTGAGATAGCAGAAATTCGGTAGAACGCTGAGCCGGCAGAAACCCGCGGCTTGTCGGTCAGTCGAAACAGCGGAAAAATCAATCCGTAAACAGTTCCGAATCGACTACTCGTCGTCTTCGTCGCTGCCGAGACGGCGCGAGAGCATGTAGCCCGCGCCGCCGATGGCCGTCAGCGCGCCGCCGATGCCGAAGCCCGGCCCGTCGTCGTCAGCCGAGTCGTCGTTCTCCGTTTCCGTCGGCGATTCGCCGCCGTTTTCGCCGCCATTCTCGCTGCTGTTTTCGCCGCCGTTCTCCGTCCCGTTCTCGCCACCGTTGCCGCTGCCGTTCTCGCCGCCGTTCCCGCCTGTACCGAGCAGTTCGGCTGGCGAGTTGGTCAGGTCTGGCGGGTCGGGCTGTTCGCCCGCGCGGTCGGGGAACGTGAACAGCCTCCCCTGCAGCGGTTCCCGCCGGTTGCTCTCGGTCGGCGGGTTGGCGCTGCTGCCGACAAAGAACTCGCCGGGGGCGGCCGCCTGCGCGGTCCAGAAGCACGTCTCGGTCGGCTCGCGCCACCACGCGAGCTCCTGCGGGTTGGCGGGGTCGCTGACGTCGTGGATCTTGACGCCGCCGAAGTACCAGGAGGTGTACAGCCGGCCGTCGACGATGTCGCAGTTGTGGGAGGTCGTGAAGTAGCCGCTCCGGTTCTGGTCGTGGGCCTCCGGCGGGTCGATGTGCGCGAGGTGTTCGGCGTTCTCCGTGTCGCTGACGTCGTACAGGTCGATGCCGCCGGCGCCACCCTCGCCCGACCCGGTCGACCAGGACTCCTTGCCCACGACCAGCACGGTGCCGTCGTCGTTGACCTGGGCGTAGTGGGCGTTGCCCGGCGGGATGAACGATTCGAGGCGACTCTCGCTGCGCTCGATCCCGGTGAGCTCCTCGTGGGTGTAATCGCCCACGCGGTCGAGGAGTTCGGGGCTCTCCGGGTCGCTCACGTCGACGATGAACGTGCCGGCGTCCCAGTACGGCAGGTACGCGATCCCATCCTGGACGTACGCGTCGTGGAGGATGCGCTGGCCGAGCGGCACGTCGGCCCACCGCTCATCGGCGTCGACGGGCGACCACCGCGCGACTTCCTCGGGGTCGTCGTCGGTCACGTCGTACATCACCAGCGGGAACCGCTCCTCCTGCCTGATGAGGCCGCTGCCGACCAGGTAGACGATCCCGTCCTCGAAGTAGGAGTTGTGCGTGTAGAACAGGTCGCCGACGCTGGCGACCTGCTGTGGGTCCGCGGGGTCGCTGACGTCGAACAACGCGAAGCCCTGCGCACTCCCCTCGGTTGGCTGGGCCGGGCCGGAGACGACCACCCGGTCCTCCCAGGGCCAGATGTCCCACAGCGTCTGGAGGGTCGCGGAGCCGCCGAGGTCGATCCCCCGGCGCTCGGCGAGCACATCGAGGGACTCGGGGTCCGAGATGTCGACGACCGCGAAGCCGTCGTTGGCGGCGACGTAGGCAATCTCGCCGTCGTGGTGGACGGCCGCGTCGCGGGCACCGTCGATCTCGACTGAATCCAGCGGTTCGAACGGCTCGTCCTGTGGTCCGGTTCCAGCGACAGCAGTGCCGGCCAGTGTCGGGAGGGCCACGGCGCCAGCACTCGCCTTCAGCAGGGTTCGTCGGCGCATGGTCGTAGGACGACTCGACCGGATAAGTATCCACGGAACTGTTTCCAGGACAGAAATCTATCCTGTCGCCCTCCGAGCCCAACACGTGGGTGACAAAGTGGTACTGCGGGGTAAAACAGTTTCGCCGCAGTTGTCAATGTCAAAACCGGTAGGCTAACCACAGATGCACTCCCAGGAGTACGTATGAGCGAAACAGTACTGGTGACCGGCGGAACCGGCTTCATCGGCTCGTACGCCGTCGCGGACCTGCTCGACCAGGGCCACGACGTCGTCGCCTACGACATCTCGACGGACACGGAGATCCTCGAACAGCTCGGTGTCGCCGAGGAGACGACCGTCCGGCGCGGCGACCTCGCGGATCCGACAGACGTCGTCCGGGCGGTCGAGGATACCGGCGCGACCCGTATCGTCCACCTCGGGGCGCTGCTGACGACGACCGCGCGCGAGAATCCCCGCGCGGCCGCGGAGGTCAACATCATGGGGACGAACAACGTCTTCGAGGCCGCGCGGACCCTCGACGACCAGATCAAGCGCGTCGCGTGGGCGTCCTCGGCCGCGGTGTACGCCCCGCCACACAACTACGACGCCGAGTGGGTCGACGAGGACGAACTCGTCTACCCCGACACGCTGTACGGCGCGACAAAGGAGTACAATGAACACCAGGCTCGCGTCTACCACGGGGACTACGGCCTCGACCACGTCGCGCTCCGTCCCACGGTCGCCTACGGCCCCTACCGCGAGACCGGCGGGTCGGCGTTCCTCGCGAACATCATCGAGAAGCCCGCGCTCGGGGAGTCCTACAGCGTCGAGTACGGCGACCAGGCGATCGACTGGCAGCACGTCGAGGACATCGCCCAGGCGTTCCGGCGGGCCGCGTTCGCGCCCGAGGAAGACCTCACCCAGCGCGTCTACAACGTCCGCGGCGTGCTCGCGACGGTCCAGGAGGCCGCCGACACTGTCAGGGAGATTATGCCCGACGCCGACATCGAGGTCTCGGGCGAGGGCGAACTGCCCTGGACCCAGAACCTCGACATGACGAAAGCCCGGGAGGATCTCGGCTACGAGGTGCAGTACGACCTCGAGAGCGGCTTCCGGAAGTACATCAACGTCCTGCGGGAGGACGCCGGGCTCGATCCGGTCTGATAGCGGCGGTTTCACGGCCCGAAACTGGCGTCTAAGGAATACCCGGCGGGAACCGACGGCAGGGGGGTCCAGCGAGAGCTTATGGTTCTGGAATCGGATACTGTGACCCATGAGCGCGCCGTTCGAGGCGGCGAGCTACCTGTTCCGCTCCGAGCGGCGGGTACACGTGCTGGAACTGCTCGCGGGCGAACCGCGGACGCCCGGGGAACTGGCCGCCGAGACGGACGCATCTAGGAAGACGGTCCGGCGGGCGCTGGGGCGCTTCGAGGAGTTTGGCTGGGTGCGCCGGACGGATCGGCTACGCCTTCAGCCTCCTGCTGTTGCTGGCGATGGTGGTCCTCGCGGCCAACGTCATCTTCCCCGAGCCGCTGACCAACGAGAACTTCGCG
>PXRK01000040.1 GCA_003021015.1 Halobacteriales archaeon QS_4_66_20
GTTCCGTGAGATCATCCTGATGTTCGCCATCCACAACATCGAACAGCTCTGTGAACGATTATGATAGCCGCGCCGTACCCCTATTCAACACAGCAGATTAATGGTCGATTGAGGGTCAGTCACGGGATATTTTCAGCGCATTCTTTCAGTTCCTCTTCGGTTGACCACTCTTCTGCGCGCTCGCCGGTCAGCAGCAGTTCAATTTCGGAGATCGCCATGCCGTTTTTGTATTTCTCTCGCTCTGTCTTCTCACTCTCATACGCCCGTTTGAGAATCCACGTTTTGGAGCGGTAAGAGGGAGAAAACGTCAGTCCAAGTTCCCAGACGTACCCGCCGTCGAAGTCTTCAATCACCGCGACGATATGACTGGACATACCACAGAGAACGTCAAAGACACAGTTCCAGAGACGAATATCGTCGTTTGTCAGGCCAAAATCTTCCAACTGAGTGGCAATCGCTGGAGGATCGTCTCTTGCATCAAGAAGATCGTAGACAGTTTGTCGGCGGTCGCCTGCACCATCATCAGATCCCGAACCCACAATCAAATATCGCTGTTTAAACTGCTTGATCCGCTCAAATTCGTCTCCGTGGATGATGGATTTCATCTTTTCATGTTCTGCTGGCGTCAGTGTGACAGTATCAGCAATCCCATCAAAGTGCTCCAGTAGCATATCCTGAATATCGACCGGCGTCTCGCTGTCTTGACCATCATCACTCATATGGTCTCTGTTTATTCTCTTGCAGTATAAGTTACTTGTTTATAGTCAAACCAGTTGTATAACCAAACTCACTTGAGTGCAGATAGTTTATTAGTGAGCGGCCCGTATCGGTAGATATGCACCCAGAACCCGAGGGTCGGACCGAACCAGGGACGGAATCGGAGCAGTCCCCGACGGAAACCGCGTTCAATGAGTGGCGAGCGTTCCAGAAAGCCACTGACGAGAAGCGAGCCAACCTGATCGCTGACATTGTGGGCCACCCAAAGGCTCCATCTGTTGAGGAGCTGGATTACCTCAATCCGAGCTTGAGCGACGATGCGATCCGCCGTCACCTGACGACGCTGGAAGAAGTCGGGGTCGTTGAGGTACTCGCATTTGAGCCAGGAGAACGCCTCCGAGACTATCCATACCAGTTTTATCGACTCACCACCGATGCGCGGGAACTGTTCGATCAAAATAATTTGTTCCCCGAAGATGCATGGCAGCGACAGTACGAACGGGTGGAAAAAACCGCCCGCATCCGCGAACTTGAGCAGATGCCCCGGCCCGGTACGTGATTAGTTATATTCTTATCAGGAGTGCCGCCGTGGCAGACATCGCTATATTATGCGGAGCAACTGATGCAGGTGATCGATGAGATTAAGTCGTTCGATGCCGCGTAGCCAGGGACATCTTTCTTTGTCGTAGCGAGCGCGAGTAGTGTAGTCTGGCCGATCACGCGGCCGTGCCACGGCCGAGACAGGTGTTCGAATCACCTCTCGCGCATCGAGTCCGTACCGCTTCTGCTCTCCAGAAAACCACACTATCACCCACGATCATTGATCGTGACGGTGTTTTTGTACCCGTTCGCCGACGGCTGCATGGAACGCGTCGGGTGGAACGACGAAGTCATCGTCGTGGTAGAAATTGGTGTAGGCCTCACGAGCAACATCTGCGACGAGTTGGTCGCGGATTGCATCGACTGTCGGTGTGTGCCCGCGGTCGCGGAGGGCAGCAACTGTGCGCTCGATCCGGTCGGAAGTTGCGTACTGGGCTGCCAGATCGGTAGCAGTATCGGGCGGCGAAGCGGGTATACTGTCGGTTACGTCGACTCGCCAGACCTGCGCGCGACCGCCTGTCTTGTCCCGGATGAGGATGCCGGCTGCTGCGCCATCTCGCCAGGCAGACGGCGGAAACCCGGTGCCGTCTTCGTACTGTGTGAGGTCAGTGTGATCGGCAGGGGCTTCTTTCGTAATGGCAGGTAATGTAGGTAGGTTGAGGCGCTCGTAGACAGTCGTTGCGGCGTCAGGTGCGAGCAACCCGTCTTGCGTGTCCGACCAGACATCAGTGCCGACGAATGGTGGAAGAGCCATCCAGTCGTAGCTGATGCCTTCGTTTCTGGTCGCGGTGCCGAAAAACGTGATTTGCGTCGGATCATCGAGTGCCGTTCGGAGTGCACCTCTGTTGAGACGCTCGCTCACCGTCATTGCGGTCCGACGATGTGAGAGAGGAACCGCCTTGACCGTGTCGAATGTTCGGTCGGCCGTACCGAACGTGAGACGCCCGGAGTTGGCGACCTGAAAGCGGAACTGGCCACCGGTCGGGAGTTCCTGGACCCACAGGTGCCCGGTGAGTGGCTCCGCATCGACAAGGGGCGGTGTGTCAGGCATCGACTGCATAGACGTGGTATCGAACCCTCCGTGAGTAAAACATCCGGGTAGCGTACTCACGAACTCATTCTTCTCACTTTGCAAAGTTGTCCTTGTGAGCATTGCTCTTTTCCAACCGCGCGAGATACTCCAGCCAATCATCTGCATGGTTCGGCATGACATCGGCAGTGTATCCGTTCTCCTGCTTCCAGACCCAGGGTAGAACATGTCCATTCGGTATGCCCGGTTGCTCACTGTCTGAAACGCGTACCCTTCCGCTTTCTCTGGATTCTTCCCGACGGTGAGCAACCACTCAAGACAGTCTTCTCGTTGGGAGCGATAATCCAGAAGCTGCCGCTTGTTGAGATCGTCTTTCGTCGGTTGGGGAACGAGCGTTAGCTCGTCTATCTGACTCATCTTTGACCCCTCCCCACTGCCCTTCCTTGTTTTTTCATTGCCGGTACTACAGTTGTCGCGCCCCGGATCACCAGACGGCGTAGGGCCAATCCGCTGAGTTTCGATGCCGGGGCAACAGTTCTAATCGCTATACTGCGGCGGGATGTTCCGTTCCTGATTTTTTCGTTGCCTTCGAACATAGTGCTCGCTCCATGGCGTCACGAGCGAATAACCACCAGACGGGAACGGGAGAATGATGCTCCGACGGGGATTTGAACCCCGGTCATTGCCTCGAGAGGGCAATATGATTGGCCGGACTACACTATCGGAGCGCGGCTATTTCGAGGTAGCGAAGTAGCAGATATAATCATTGCGCTTCGCCGACGCAGTGCGAGGCACTCCCACGATGGCACCGATACTGTTGCTGTAACCGCCGCCAGGTGTCGGAACAGGGGTCGGGTAGCCCGCCCCCGCTCACTCCTCTTCGAACGGGGAGCCAGCAGCCTCGGGCTCCTCGCCGGCGAGGCTGATGATGTTCTCGCGGCCGACGCGAAGTTTACTGATCTCACCCCCATCCTCCATGTCCGACAGCAGCATGCTGACCTTGGATTTCGACCAGTCGGTCTGCTCGACGATGTGGACCTGTTTCATCCGGCCGCCGTGCTCTTCGAGCAGCTGGAGGACGTGATCCTCGTCGGAGAGCAGTTCCTGCTGGGGTTCCTCCGTTGTGTCCGGCTCGACAGTCTCGGCATCTGTCGTCAGCCCGTCCACGTTCGCGGGCTCCTCGGTAGCGGCTTCTCCGTCTTGCTCCTGCGAACCGGGGAGGATACCCGCGTACCAGGCGACGCCGGTCCCGAACCCGAGCAGTATGAGCGCGACGACAGCCATCGAGAGCAACTGTTCCGCCGCGATGAGAAGCGCGGGGAGCCCGACGAGCGAAGCGCCGGCGAGTCCGGGAACCGCTGCCGGCCCCGGAGCGGCGGACGCGGCTGTCCCAGCGGTGCTGACCGACGTGGCGACGCTGCCTGCCGCCACGAGTACGACGACTACCAGTGCTGGCACAACCCGCCGAAGCATCTAGCCTATACCATCAGAGGAGTGGATAAAAACACTACGTCTTCCGCGAGGTGTGCGGGTGCTCTCACCGCAGCCGAGTGCCAGCGGTCCCCGGATGCGACACAGCCGGCGCTCACCTGTCGTCCTCGTGTAACGACGGTCGCTCGGTGAGTCTGGAGGTATCGACGCAGGTGAAACCATCTCTCCCTGCCAGGTAGCTGGACCGTTCCAGGTCGTCGTCGGGTCCTGCCACAGTTACCGATCTTCGTCGACGAGGACGAGCGTCTCACCCCGGACGTTGACGCGCCGGACGTAGAGGACGCCGTCGGCAGGACGCCACTCGGCGCCGTGTCGGTCGATCCGTTCGCGCGCGGCCGCGGCAGCCTCCAGGACTGCCTGCGGACCGAAGCTGTAGTTGTCGAGTACCGACGCAGGATGGTGACCGTACGTGATCTGCTCGAGCGCCTCCCGTTTGTCCTCGTCCGCGACCGCGTGGACAGGCGTCAGTGAGCCGAAGGTCACCGACTCCCGGCTCGTCCCGCCGTCGTTGCGCATCACAACGCGCTTCGTGTCGATCTTGATCGCCGCAGCGTCGTGGTCGTAGCTCGCCGCCGCTTGGTGGGAGCTACTGGCGACGCGATCGATCGCGTTCGCCGCTGCGGTCGCGTCCGGTGGCGGCTGGGAGGGGAGGCTAACCGCGAACGCGAGAACTGTGACGCTGAGGAGGGCGACCCCGAGCCAGACGTACCAGCCGTCGACCGGCGCTTCGAGATCCATCCGTCGCTCCCGATTAGTCGTCCTCGTTGCCCTGCCGCTCCTCGATCCAGTTCACGCCGCTGGCGGGAAGCAGCCCGCATCGGGGTTCGTCTTCGTCGGGATCGTACGTCCCGACGTGCGGGAACTCCTCGGAGCACTCGGGGTTCTCGTCGTCGCGGTCGCCGACGCCCACGCCGGTCGGGGTGATGACCACCAGGTGCGTTCGCCCGCTCAGATTGATCGGTTCGACCCTGCCGAGCGTGCGCGTCTCGCCGCCGATCTCGTACGCCACGGTCATGTTCTCGCGGACGTACGTCGTGGCGGTCGTGTGTTCCGGCGTACCCATGTTCGCCGACGCCTCGAAGCGCGCGTACTCGCCCTCGATCTCGATGTCCCAGAGGTTCATCGTCGCGTACCAGGAGCCTGGAATCGGCAACAGCGGCAGGCCCGCGGGCACGCGTGCCGGCCGTTTCCGCGCGCCGGCCCAGTTCCCTGCCCACCCCTCGGTCCGTTCCGTGAGGACGTTCTCGACCTCGTCGCCGAGGCTGTTCAGCCGCTGGTCGAGCATCTCGGCGGTGACGTTTTCCAGCGCCGTCTGGAGCGTATTGTCGATGAACTCTGCATCCTCGGGACTCCCAATCTTGACTGTCATTGCGCCGGCGCGCGTGACTGCCGGCCGGACTGCCGAGGCGACGACGCGTTCCCAGTCGTCGGCAGTGTAGTTCGCGGTGAACCCCTGGTAGTAGTACCCGCTGTCGTCGAGCGCGTCGGTGACGTTGTCGATGATCGGACCGGTCGCGTCGCCCCGCCCCACCGCGACTGCTTTCATCGCCACCTCCGTCTCCGGGTCCGTCCCGAACCCGTCGACGCCCGCCCTGGCGGCTGCCTCGATCTCCGCTTCGGCGGCCTCGATCCGGTCGATGAGAGCCTCGTCGGCCGCGTCGAGATGCTCGGGACAGCGATCACGCCCCGTCGGGGAAGTCGGTCGCCGGGGGTCGCCGTCGCCACCCACGGCGCCGGGCGGGGGCAACACGACACACTCGGCGACGGGGCTCGGGTACAGTTCGATGACTGTCTCCGTGGCGACGTCGCCGTAGAACTCCTTGAGCGCGTCCGCGACGTTCCCCTCGAAGTCGTCGAGTTCGCGCTCCAGTTCGCTCGCGTTCCCCGGGGCGTACTCGGTGTGGTTGCCCGTCCCGACCGCGAGATCGCCCGCCAGGAGGACGTCGCCGGCCGTCTGGAACCCGAGCGTCGCGTCGGCCCTGCCGAGGCCGACGAAATTCGCGAGGCGGTCGAGCAGCCCGCTGATTACCTGCTCGTACGGCAGGTCGACGTACTCCCTGTTTTTCATCGCGAACGGCACGAACTCGGTGCCCGACTCGATCGCCGGCACCTCCCGTTTCGTGAGGTCGTCAGCGACGAGGTAGGTGGGTGATCCGGACACCTCGTAGGTGACGTCGTCGGTCAGGTTCGAGGATCGAAGCGGGATCGGCTCCGGCTCGCTGGCCGAGACGCCCTGCTGGAGGAACGTGAGGGCGTTGTCGACGCCCGACCCCACCTCGTTCAGTT
Source organism: Halobacteriales archaeon QS_4_66_20 (assembly GCA_003021015.1). GTDB lineage: Archaea > Halobacteriota > Halobacteria > Halobacteriales > Haloarculaceae > Halovenus. Next base: position 6,125 of record PXRK01000040.1, read on the forward strand.
CGTCGTCGATCGTTCCGATCGCCTCGCGGTGACCTGCTTCGAGCGCCTCCAGTTCCCCGACCAGCGTCCGGAGGTACGCGTGTCTCGCCTCGTACAGCGCCTTCTGCCCGACGCTCCGGTACGGCTCGTCGCGGTCGAGATACGCCGCGTGCAGTTCTTCCTCGACGGTCTCGATGAGCTGCGTGAACGGGCTCCGATCGCCGCTCCGGATCAGGTCCGACCGACTGAACTCGTAGGAGATCTCGGCGGCGTCGCGTTGCATCGCCTGCACATCCGCCACCATCGCCGCCGCGAGTTTGGTATCGAGCAACGCGTCGTGATCGATGTCCACCTCCTCCCGGCCGTTGAGTGCCGACCTGACAGCGGTGGTCACGTCCGCGGCCGCAGTGACGTCCTCCGGCAGCGCCCCTTTTACCCAGTCCGCGTGTGCGCCCGTGCCGATCTCGCCACCGAGCAGCCGCTCGGTCACGACCCGGTCGGCGCCGTAGTAGTTCGTGAAGTTCGGCGGTAGGACGGCGGCCGTGGCGCCCCGCTGGTAGTTGTACGGGTCGACGCCGACGTCGTTGACGTCGTCGATCGTCGCGTTGGGGGCGGCCTCGGCCTCGACGAACGTCGACGTCACCCTGACTGCCAGCGTGTCCCTGTCGATCTCCGGGTCGCTCTCGCCGCTACAGCGCAGCACCTTCTTGACGGTCGCGTCGACGATCGAGATCGCCTCGTAGTACTGCGTCTCGTCGCCGGCGATCGGTTCGATCCGGCGCTGGTCAACGCTCACGTCGACCGCCTCGCGGTCGGTGCCGCTCCGGTTGCTCGGGTGGGCGCAGCTCGCCTCCCCGGCGAAGTCGAGTCCGTCCGTGACTGTGGCGTCGCTGTCGGCCGCCCCCTCAATCGTGTAGATGCGGTCGATGGCGCCGAGAAACGAATCCTCTGTGGACGGCTCCGTCATCCGCGCCAGCGGGACGTACGCCGTTTCGTTCACCGCGATCGTCTCGTTCTCGTTCATCCCGGGCGCGTTGCCGAGCAGGTCCCCCACCCCTGGTGCCTCGGGATGCTGGCCGGTCACCTGGTCGCCCAGGAGGTACTGCGTCCCCTCACAGAGCCCTTCCGAGGCTCGCTTTCCCGTCGGTGCATCGGTCGTGTATTTGGTTCCGTTGTCGTAGCGGTAGGTCAGGGTGTCACCGTCGTGTTCGAGGTTCCTGTAGCGCAGGTCGTTCGACGCCATGTACTCGTCGAACATCGCGCCGCCGTCCCGCAGCGCCATGCAGGTCCAGCCGACCCTGACGGCGTTCTCCAGGTTCGGGTCGGCCGCCCCGAAGACGTCCTGCTGGGTCCGGTAGATGGCGCTGTTGGCGGACGGCTCGATGTGGCGGTTCGCGATCACCTCGACGACCGGCAGCCGGTAGTTCTGCATGTACCCCCGCGCCCAGCCGATCGCGTAGATCCGGGCGTTGAACCGCTGGGCGAACCCGCGCTCGGTGACGCCCGCCTCCAGGGCCGACTGGAACGTCTTGACCCGCTCGTGGAGCTGCACGATCGGCGTCGCGATCGTCACTGTCATCGTTTTCTCGCGGTGCTCGATCACCTCCCCGTCGTGGGTCGCGTTGAGCGTGATCCCCTCGATGGTGACGTCGAGCGTCCCCGCCTCGGTCTCGTTCAGCGTCACGCGGTCGACCGCTGCCGCGAACTCGTCCGGGTTCTCGATCGCCGGCAGCCACACGGTCGTCTCGACGTCGCCGACGGTCTGGCCGGCCTCCGCCAGGTTCGCCCTGACCTCCAGGTAGATCAGCGCCTCGAGGTAGTTCCTGAACGTGTCCTCCGGGAGCCGATCCCCGGCGTCGCGTGGGTGGATCCGCCAGAATACGCCGTCTTCGCGGGCGTCGCTCGCGTCGAGTACCGCGCCCCACTCGGTGTCTGCGGCGGCCGTCATCGGCTGCTCGGCCGCGATCTCGGCCGCCCGCTGGGCGCCGTCGCGGAGCGCTGCCTGCGTGGCCGCCTCCGTCCGGTCGATCGCGAGGCTCGCGTCCACGTCGGGGTCGGGCTCCTCGCGGGTCTCCATGACGCCGACGACCGTCACGCTCGTCACCAGCAACAGCACCCCGACGAGAGCGAGCGGGACCCGCGCCCGTCTGCCCGTCGCCAGTCGGCCGATCCGTTCGCGCACCGTCGTTCCGTCCGCAGTGTCGTTGTCAGTCATGTCCAGGTTCGAACTGTCACTGTCACGCTGCCTGTCGTGATCGACGCTGCTGCTGCCGCCGCGTCCCCGTGGGGGCCGGTCGCCGGCGGGCCGCTGGCCGGTTCGAGGTACGCCTCCAGTTGTGCCGCGAGAACTCCAGCCAGCAGCCGGTTGGCCGCCGTCGCGTTCGCACCCTCGCGGGTGAGATACGTCTCGAACGCCTCGCGATCGCTGCCGTCAACGCCCAGCGTGTCTGCCAGACGCTGGTACCGGTAGACCGTGAGATCGCGGTCGACGCCCCCGCCTTCGAGTGCGCGCTGGGACTCGCGTTCGGGGAGATACCCCTCGACGACCGCTTGCGCGACGATCCCCGCAACGACGCCGAAGTCGTCGGGCTCCTCGACTGCCGCGATCGCTGCCTCGCGGACCGCTGGAAAGTCGCTCGAAAGCGTGATCGTCGTCGCGCTCACGTCCTCGCCGGCGGGCGGGGTCGGCCCGACCTCGGCGGCCCCCAGGATCGGCCCGCCCTCGATCGGCTCCCAGACGGCGGCGACGTGCGTCCGGAAGCTCACGTTCACGAGGCGGGCCCGGAGCTTCCCGTCCAGCCGGTCGTGGTACTCCGTGGCTGCCCGCGACAGCCGCTCCGTGCCGGTGCCGCTCCCCAGGGCCTCGCGGTCGAACGCGACCCGGGCCATGGCGACGTCTGCGACCTGTGTGACGACGGGGCCGTGGGACACTCGTCTGAGATCCGCCCGCTCGTAGTCCGTCTCCTCGGAGACGTCGCCGCCGTAGTGCTGTCCGAGCGCAGTTTCGGGGGCGTACGTGACGTTCATCGTCGACGCCACTACCGTCTCGGCCGTGTAGTCGGCTTCCGTCGGCTCGTGGTCGCTCCCGCCGGAGGCGGCGAACGTGACCAGCACGGCCATCGCGGCGGCGATCAGCAGGAGCGCGAGTGTGACGTCGGCGACGGTGCTGACGCCCCGGGCGTCGTCCGCACTCATACTGGTGGCTGTACGTACGTGAACACTCGAATTGAGAATCCAGGCGGAACGGGTCTGTCTCCGCAGAGAGCAGCGACTGGTGAGTAAACGAATTACAGCCACCAGTATCACGACCAGACCACCACCCGCAGGGTGCCCGGCTGGACGTCGCCCGGGGCGTGTCTGATCGGGATCGCCCGCTCGTAACGTTCGGCGTCGGCAGGCGGATCGAACCCGACCGGCTCGGCGTGAGGATCGAACGTTTCGGTTGCCACCGGCACGACCCGGCCGTCGTCGCCGACGTGCGTGACGCTGATCTCGACGTAGTACCCCTGTGGCAACGTCTCTGCCTCGATCGCCTCCCGGAGCGGTTCGCCGGCGTCGTAGAGCCCGTCCTCGCTGATCGCGTGCCAGACGCGCTCGGTGGTGCCCTCGCCGACCGAGCGGTCCGCGCCGAGCTGGGGAACGAGCCCCGAGAGGAACCCGGCGTAGACCGAGATGGCGACACAGACGACGGCGACCGCGACCAGTGCCGCCAGCGGTTCGGTCTGTCCCCGCGCGCCGACGGGCCGTCGCCGGCGTTGCGAGGCCGGGGCTGGAGTAGCCGCTTGCCGCTGGAACCGTTCGGGACGCCACCCTCCTGAGCGCGTTGCGTGCATACTGTCTCGGCTCGGGCTGTCCTGGTCCCGGTATCGTACTTAAACGCCAGGGGCTCAGTGCGGTCAGTCACCCCGCGGGACGCGCAGTTCGACGTACTCCGCACCGTCCTCCGCTTCGAGTGTCAGCACGACCGTCGTCGTTCCAGTCTCGCCGCTCAGGTCGACTGTCGCCGTCGTGTTCGTGTTTCCATCGCGGATCGGCGCCCCGATAACGACCGTGTGGGTCGCCCGGCCGTCGAACGTGTACTCGGCGACCGAGACGTTCCCGGCCGTCGGTCGGATGTGGAGTGTTTCGACGGCGTCCGACGTGAGGCCGCCGTGCGGGAAGTCGAGTTCGAGCACGCGCCGCGCGCCGTCCTGCCCCGTCGCGGGCGGATCGTCGTTTGCGAGCAGCGAGACCGCCGCGGCGTCGATCGCCGCGACCTGGTTCTCGACCTGCTGTTCGCTCCGGACGGCGGCAGCGTGGTCCAGCCCCGCCCAGCCGATTCCGACGAGCGCGGCCGTCAGCACGACCGCGAGGACGTACCTGATCACGGGTCCCGGTCCCCGCTGGCAGCGTCGTGGCTCCCGTCCGATCTGCGGCCGCTGAACACCAGGTCGCTCGCGCTCGGGCTTTCGCCGCCGTGTGGCGTGTCGCGGCGGCGGATCTGTGCGGCGTGGATCGTCTCGGTCGCGTCGTCGACGATCGTCACCTCGCCGGGACTGGTGGGCATCCTGTCGTCGAGCGACGCGGTCATGTACGTCGGCTTTGCCCGCCCGAGCGCGTCGACGTCCGCCTGCGCGGTCAGCCGGTGTGTGAGCAGGACGTCCGACTGGGAGATGCTCACTGCCGGGACGGCGCTCGGGCGCTGGGTCGCAGTGAGGAGACTCACTCCAGGCGCGCGGCCGCGAGTGAGAAGTCCTTCGAGTGCCGGTCGCGCCACGCCATCGAAGAACGTGTGCGCCTCGTCGAGCAACAGCCACGGGAGCCGATCAATCCGTCCGTCGACGCGGGCGCGGTACAGCGCCTCGCTGACGCCGCGACAGACTGCGTTCATCGGCGCCGCATCCACCCCGGAAACGTCGAGGACCGTGACCGCCGGGCCGGCGAGCGAGTCCGCATCGAGTCCGCCCGGGTCGAAGACGCCCCAGGACTCCGCGAGGCGGAGGTGGTTCGTCGCCGCGCGCCTGTCTGCGCCCGGCGCGTCGGTCGCCGCGACGTGCTCGCGCATGGCGGGGAGTGACGACGCCGCCTGGGCGGCGCCCCAGACGAGACTACCCGCGCCGCTCTCCGGGGACAGTCCGAGCATCGCACACCACGACCGGGGATCGAGGGCGTCCGGCGCCACTGCGGGATCGTCGACGACGTTTGCGGGAACCGGCGCGCCGTCGGCCGCCTCCTCCAGCGGCGTGAACGCGCCCATCGGATCGACGATCGTCGGTGCAATCGCCGGGGTTCGTGCTAGCTCCTCGGCGATGACGCCGACCGTGTAGGACTTGCCGTAGCCGCGCTTGCCGACCACGAGCACGGCGTGTGGGCCGTCGAGGTCCAGCCCCAGGCCGGCGCCGTGGCTCCCGTCGCGTGCTCTGTAGGTGCCCAGGTGTGCGGTCGGCAGCGCGTCGCCGTCCGCCTCGCGACCGATGACGAAGGACATGGGCCGCCCTGGCCGGTGCTTCGTACTTGAACCTTCGCAAACTACACCAGGCCTTTGCCCTGGAGTTCGCGGGCGATGATGTTCTTCTGGATCTCGGTGGTTCCCTCGTAGATCTGGGTGATCTTCGCGTCGCGGTAGAGGCGTTCGACATCGAAGTCGTCGACGTAGCCGGCACCGCCGTGGATCTGGACCGCCTCGTCGGCCACGTCGACGGCGATCCGGGAGCCGTACTCCTTTGCCATCGAGGCCAGCATCGTCAGGTCGTCGTCGTTGCCGGTGTCGTCACACCAGGCCGATTTGTAGGTCAGCAGGCGGGCGGCCTCGATCTTGGTGAACATGTCCGAGAGCTTGTGCTGGATCGCCTGGAACTCGCCGATCGGCTGGCCGAACTGCTCGCGCTCCTCGGCGTATTCGAGGGCGCGCTCGGCGGCGCCGCGGGCGATGCCGACGCCCTGGGCGGCGACGGCGGTCCGCGTCTCGTCGAAGAACTGCATCTGCTGGAGGAAGCCCGCGCCGCGGTGGCCCACGAGGTTCTCCTCGGGCACGCGCACGTCGTCGAGGATCAACTCGGCGGTGTCGGAGGCGCGGATGCCCAGCTTGCCGGTGATCTTCTCGGCGCTGAACCCGTCGCGGTCCGTCTCGACGATGATCTGGGAAAAGCCGTTGTACCGCCCCTCCGCGTCGGGGTCGGTCTCGCATAGCATCACCACGTAGTCCGCGACCGTGCCGTTGGTGATCCACATCTTGTTGCCGTTGATCACCCACTCGTCGCCGTCCTGGTTCGCCTCCGGCGAATCACGGCTCGGTGAGCTCTGCTCGGCGGTGTCCTTCTCGGCGCGGGTCGCGATCGAGGAGACATCCGACCCGGCGTGGGGTTCGCTGATCGCTGCCCCGGTAATCGCCTCGCCCCGCGCGACGGGTTCGAGGAACTCCTCTTTTTGCTCCTCGCTGCCGTGGCCGACGATGGCCTCCGTCCCGAACGACGTCGAGAGCACCGACAGCCCGATCCCGGGGTCGGCGGCGAACAGCTCCTCGGTGATGATCATCATGTCCAGCGTCGAGTAGCCGGCGCCGCCGTACTCGATGGGGATCGCGGCCCCGGTCAGCCCCATCTCCGCGGCCCTGTCGACGACCTCGTGAGGGTACTTCTCCTCGCGGTCGTACTCGCTTGCGACCGGCTTGATCTCGTTCTCGGCGAACTTCCGCACCTCGTCTCTGATCTGTTTCTGTTCCGCTGAGAGCCCAAACTCCATGTGTGGGTCCAACGCGGGAACGCTGATAACCGTTTTCGCACGACTGGAACGTTTACGATAGTTTCTGGGCGCTGAAAAGACAACGTTGAAATCTCGCGCGGGTGTGGTCCCAGACGAATCATGGAACTCGATGACATCGAACGGATCACTGTTCTCGGCGCTGGAACGATGGGCCACGGGATCGCCGAAGTGGCCGCGCTCGCCGGCTACGAGGTGAACCTGCGGGACATCAACGAGGAGCTCGTCTCGGACGGCTACGAGCAGATCGAGTGGAGTCTCGACAAGCTCGCCGAAAAGGATCGGATCAGCGAGGAGGCGCGCGACGCGGCAAAGGAGAACGTCACGCCGCTGGTCGACCTCGAAACTGCCGTCGAGGACGCAGACGTCGTCATCGAGGCGATCGTCGAGGAGATGTCCATCAAGCAGGAGGTCTACGAGGAACTCGACGAGTACGCACCCGACCGGACCATCTTCGCCTCTAACACCTCCAGCCTCTCGATCACCGACCTCTCGGAGGTGACCGACCGCGCGGAGCAGTTCTGCGGGATGCATTTTTTCAACCCGCCGGTCCGGATGGAGCTGGTCGAGGTCATCAGCGGTGCCCACACGAGCGAGGAGACGATGGACGCCATCGTCGACCTCGCCGAGTCGATGGACAAGACGCCGGTCCGCGTCCGCAAGGACCGCCCGGGCTTCATCGTCAACCGGATCCTCGTCCCGCTGATGAACGAGGCCTGCTGGATCGTCGAGGAGGACGTCGCCTCCATCGCGGCAGTCGACTCCACCACCAAGTACGGGATGGGCCTGCCGATGGGGTCGTTCGAACTCGGCGACCAGGTCGGCAACGACGTCTCTCTGCACGTCCTGGAGTACATGCACGACGTGCTCGGCGCGGCCTACGAGCCCTGCCCGCTGCTCGAACGCAAGGTCGACAACGAGGAACTCGGCAAGAAGACCGGGAAGGGCTTTTACGACTACGAGGACGGCGGCGTCGACATCCCGACCGACGCCATCCGCGAGGACGTCACCGGGCGCCTGCACGCCGTCCTCGCCAACGAGACGGGCAAGCTGCTCGCGGAGGACGTCGCGCCGATCGAGGACATCGACGAGGCCGTCACACTCGGCGCGGCGTTCCCGAAGGGCCCGGGCAAGCTCTGTGACGAGGCCGGGCTAGACTCGATCGTCGCGACGCTCGAAGAACTCCAGGAAGAGGTCGACGAAGGCCGCTACGCCGTCTCCGACGGCCTGCGAGAGGCCGCCGATGCGGGTGGCTTCTACGGTGGCGACGGGGGCGAGGAGACCGTCGAGTTCGACACGGTCCGCGTCGAGTACCCGACCGAGATGGTCGGCCACATCGTGCTCGACCGGCCCCAGCAGATGAACACCGTCAACCCGGAGATGCTCGAGGAGTTCTCGCAGGCGGTCGACCTGCTGGAGGACGACGACGGCGTCCGCTCGATCCTCGTCACGGGTGCGGGCGGCCGCGCGTTCAGCGCCGGCGCCGACGCGATGGGGATGGCCGGCTCCGCGAACCCGATCGACGCGATCAGGCTCTCCCGGAAGGGTCAGCAGGCCTGGGGCAAGCTCGAGGAGTCCGCGATGCCGGCGGTCGTCGGTATCGACGGCTACGCGCTGGGCGGCGGCATGGAACTTGCGACCTGTGCCGACATGCGGATCGCCACCGAACGCTCGACGTTCGGCCAGCCGGAGTTCGACCTCGGCCTGCTGCCCGGCTGGGGCGGCACCCAGCGGCTCAAACACCTCATCGGCGAGAGCCGCGCCCGCGAGATCATCTTCACCGCCGACCACTACGACGCCGAGACGATGCACGACTGGGGGTTCGTCAACCGCGTGGTCGGCAACGATGAACTCGAAGAGGAAGCGATCGACCTCGCCGACGACCTCGCGCGCGGCCCGCCGCTGGCGATGGAGTACGCGAAGAAGGCGATGCTCGCCGGCCGCGACGACACCGACGCCGGCCTCGAAGTCGAGGCCCAGGCCTTCGGCCACCTCATCCACACCGACGACGTGATGGAGGGCATCTCCAAGCTCCAGAGCGACGAGGACCCCGAGTTCGAGGGGAAGTAGCACTCCTGCTCACACGGACGCTCTCTCACCGCTTGCTGTACTATTCTGCATATACAGCCAGACGTGACTCCGGACAGTGCCAGAAAGTCCATCGGCTGTGTCATGCCCCGAACAACGGGAGTTCACAAATGGGTGATATGAAAATGGCAAAATTAAATGCCTGGCTCAGGAACTCCCGCTCGATGACAGTTCACAGGCACAGCGACCGGCCCTACCGGTGGATCGGCTCGCTCAGCGAGCGGCGAGCGACGCTCTCGCCCGGGCGCGTGGGACTGATCGACGCCGACACCGGCGCCGAATTCACATACGCGAATCTGGACGCGCGGGCGAACCGCACCGCACGCCTGCTCCGGAACTGTGGTGTCGAGAAGGGCGATCGGGTCGCCGTCGTCTCCCGCAACCGCCCCGAACTCGTCGACCTCTACTTCGCGACGGCGAAACTCGGCGCGATCCTCGCACCCCTCTCCCACCGGCTCGCCGCCCGCGAACTCGGCGAGATGCTTGCTGACGTCGACCCCGAGCTGTTCGTCGTGGAGGGACCGTTCGCCGGGAAATGCACGGACGCCCTCGACGAGGACGCGCTCGACCCCGACGACCTCACCCTGTTCGGACTCGACGGTGACACGGCCGGAGAGGACGCCGCCGCGACCGGCGAGCACTCCTTTGGGGACTCGTTCGACGCTGACGCCGGCTGGAGCCGCTACGACGACGCGCTCGTCGATGACGGGACGGCCGTCGACGGTCCCGAACTCGCGCTGTCGGACCCGCACCTCTTTTTGCACACCGGCGGTTCGACGGGGCTGCCCAAGCAGGTGGTCCAGACCCACGGCGGGATCACCTGGAACGCGTTCAACACGATCATCTCCTGGGGGCTGCGCCCCGACGACACGACGCCGATGGTGTTCCCCATGTTCCACACCGGCGGCTGGAGCGTCCTCACCATCCCCCTGTTCCAGTTGGGCGGGACAGTGATCATCTCCCGGGACTTCGACGCCGGCCAGGTGCTCTCCCTGGTCGAAGAGCATGCTGCGTCGGTGCTCGTCTCGGTCCCCGCGGTGCTGCGGTTCATGGTCGAGGACGACGACTGGGGGACGACGGACCTCTCCTCGCTGCGCCTGGTCAAAAGCGGCGGCGGCCCCTGCCGGAACGCGATCATCGAGGCCTGGAGCGAGCGCGGCCTCTCGGTCTCCCAGGGGTACGGCCTCACCGAGTGCGGCCCGAACAACTTCGCGATGCCCGACAACTTCCCACGGGAGAAAACCGACAGCATCGGCATGCCCTGCCTGTACGTCGACGCCCGCGTCGTGGACGACGACGGCGAGCAACTCCCGCGAGGCGAGGTTGGCGAACTCGAACTCGCCAGTCCGCACGCCGGCGACCGCTACTGGCGCAACGAGCGCGAAACCGAGAAGACGTTCGATGGCGGCGGTGACGCCGGCCACGACGGCGACGGGACTGGCGACGAGTATCCCTGGGTGTCGACGGGTGACCTCGCGCGGATCGACGAAGACGGCTACTTCCACATCGAGGGCCGCAAAAAGAACATGTTCGTCTCCGGCGGCGAGAACGTCTACCCGCCCGAAGTCGAGGACGTCGTCACCGACCACCCGAAGGTGACCGAGGCGATCGTCGTGCCGGTCCCCGACGAGAACTGGGGCGAGGTCGGCAAAGCCGTCGTCGAGGGCGAGGAGTCGCTCACCCTCGACGAACTCCGGGGATTCATGGAAGACCGGATCGCGAAGTTCAAGATCCCAAAACACCTCGCATTCGTCGACGAGATGCCCACGAGCGGCCCCGGAAAGATCGACCGCAAGAGCGTCGAAGAGGAGTTCGGCGGATAGCGGGCGATCGGTGCCGACGAAGGCGTCATCGCCGTCGTCGGACGGAAAGGCCAGCAGCTGCCAGCAGGGCTAGCACCGCGGCCAGCATGCCGAACCCTGCGCCGTCGTCGTCGGCCGCTGTCTGGTCACCTCCGGTCGCCGTCTGGTCGTCGTCGGTCGCCGTTTGATCCCAACCAGTCGGTGTCTCCGTGGGTGTCACGGTCGACACCTCGTCGAGCGGCAGTTCGGCCGCTTCAGTGTCGTCGCCGGTCGAGACGGTGAGCGTCTCCGACCCATTGGACGCCAGATCCTCCCGCGAGACTGTCATCGTCACCGCTTCGGTCTCGCCCGCTTCGAGAAACGCCGTCGAGTCCTCGATCTCGTCGACTGTCGTCGCGTCGAGCAGGTGGTCCGCGCTTCTCGGTGCGGTCCAGATCGTGGTGGAGCCGGTTTCCCGGTCGGCCAGCTCGAGCGTCGTGGTGTGGCGGTCGCTCTCCGGCGCTGTCCGTGGCGGCTCCGCGCCGGCGACGGCTGCGAGGTCGTAGCTCCCCGCGGGAACGACGCCGTCGCCGCCCGGCCCGTCCGGCGCCACCTCGCCAGCCTGGAAGGAAACGTTGACGATCTCCGTGCCCTCGTCAACGGCGAAGGCGCCGTGATCGCGCGTCTCGTTGCCGATCTGGAACGTGTTCAGGTAGACGCTCGCGCGTCCGTTCCGATCGGCATCCTCGACTGTCACGTCCAGCGTGATGGGCTGTCCCTCGCCGCCGACGGTCACCGTCCCCGTGGCGTTATCCTGAAAGGAGAGGTCGATCGGGACAACGTCGCCGCGGTGGAAGGTGTCGCTGGCTTCCGGCGAGGTGATCGTTACCCAGTGATTCGCCACGTCGGCAGGCGCTGTGGATGCACCGCCAGTTCCTGTCGCTCCGCCCACCGGACCGCACGCCGTGGTGGGTCCGACCGGAGTCGATGTCATCGCACCGTGACTGCCGGCGGACGGCACGGCGCCCGTCGTGCCAGCCCCCGCGGCGGCACCCATACCGGATCCGACCGCAGCCAGACACACCGTGAGGACAACCAGGAGGGCGGCCCGGGACGGGGTTCCGATACCGAACCAGCGATTCGAGCCGTGCATGTTCGAGGGATGACCGCCCACGTCCATACGTCTGCGAATAGCTCAAACGGCCGGTGAAGTTATCGAAACGACTGGCCGACGACGGAGGTGACGATCGCGGATTCGGCTTTCCGGAGGTGTTCGGCCGCCGTACTCGGCGCGCAGTCGATGGCGTCGGCGACGTCCTCGTGACTCACCACCCGTGGGATCTCGTAGTATCCCAGCTCGACCGCCGCGAGGACGGCCTCCCGCTGCCGTTCGCTCAGGTGTGCCTGGGCGGTCGCGGGCGTCGCTCCCAGGCCGCCGACTTTCTCGATCGTGATCTCGACCGGCGACGGGACGGTGTCCAGGGCGGCCTGGATCTCTTCGTCCGGGCCGAACAGCGAGAACGACGACGTCCCGTCCGCATGGTACCGGATCGGCGGGATGACGACCAGCCCGCCCTGCGTGATCGGCGCGAACAGCGCCCGCATGTTGGCGGTCGTGGCGTCCCTGATGTAGACGTAGAACCGCCCAGTGCCGGCCGTCGCGATGTCGTACCCCAGGACCTCCGGAATCTCCCGTATCCTCTCCTCGAACGCGTCGACGTCGCCGACGACGTAGTGGAGGATGCCGAACCCGTCGCCCGTGAAGTTCCACTGGAGTGCGGCCGACCGGTCGACGAACGGCGCGTTGGCCATCACGTCCCACATCGGGTGTATCTCCGCCTCGCGACCGTTCGCGGTGATGGACACCCTGACGTGTTTCATGTCCGATGATCGCCGCGGGTATCACTTAAACCCGCCAGATAGATCCGGCAATGTGGCCTCGTGCCAGCAGCCACTACCTGGAGATATGCGGGTGTTCATCGCAGGAGCAACCGGCGTACTGGGACGGCGACTCGTCGACCGACTCACCGACCGTGACCACGACGTCGTCGGGCTGGCGCGCGACGAGGACGGAGAACGGCTGGTCGAGGAGCGGGGCGGCACGCCGCGGTCCACGCCGCGACGGCGATTCCGGCTTCGACCAAACCAAGCGAGGAGGAGTGGGCGTACAACGACCGCGTCCGCGTGGAAGGAGCGAAGAACCTGCTGGCCGCGGCGCCCGACGATCTCGACCAGGTGCTGTTCCCCAGCGTCGTCTGGGTCGCCCGCCAGCCCGACGGCTCGCAGTTCGACGAGACGGCCGACCGCCACCCCGACAGGGCGACGCAGGGCGCCGCCGAGGTCGAGGACATCCTCCAGGAGCGCGCCGAAACGGCGGCGTTCGATACGGCGATCCTCCGTTGTGGCTTCTTCTACGCGCCGGATTCGCGGGATATCCGCGAGTTCGGCGAGCAGTTGCTGGCGGGCGACATGCCGATCGTCGGCGGCGGCCTGCTCGGCCGGAAGGACGCCGAACTCTCCTTCGTCCACGTCGACGACGCCGCCGCGGCGTTCGTCGCCGCCATCGAACAGCAGGCGAGCGGGATCTACCACGTCGTCGACGACCAGCCCGTCACCGCGGCGACGTTCGTGGAGACGCTCGCGGACCTGCTCGACGCACCAGAGCCGAGTCGCATCCCCGGCTGGCTCGCCCGGTTTTTCATCGGGAAAGTGATGACGAAGGGGTTTACCCACCCGATGCCGACGACCAACGAGAAAGCCAGGCGCGAACTCGACTGGGAGCCGACGTACGCGACCGTCCACGAGGGGCTCGAGCAGGTCGTCGAGACCTGGCGCAAGGAGGGGACGCTCGCTGAGTTGCGGGGCGAATCCTCGGACGAGCCAGCCACGCAACCCGAGGCAGGCGTCGCATGATCCGGGCCCGATCCCTCCTCGTCGCAGTCGTCGCGGGTCACGTCGTCCTCTCGGGGGTTCACGGGATGGCCCACGCCACGATTCCCGTCGCAGTCCCCGGGTGGCAGTACGGCTACGCGGCCGTCGTCATCTTTGTTGCCCCCGTCGCCGGAGCGGCCCTCGTCGTCCGTAACCGTCCCGTTCTCGGGGGCTGGCTGCTGGTGGTGTCCGGCCTTGCCGCGCTGGGGTTCGAAGGGCTCGCACACTTCGTCGTGTCGAACTCCGACCACGTCTCGGCCGTGGAGAGCGGCCGGGCGCTGTTCGGCTCGACGGCAGTCCTGACGACGGCCGGGAACGCGCTGCTGCTCGTCGCGGCAGCGTGGTTCCTGCAACGAGGCGACGGCGAGCGGGACGCGACGACCGGCGGCGCCCGCCTGGAGACGGCGACCGAGTGAAGCTGCCGGAGCGCGCAGGGCGAAGAGACCCCCAACTGCGTGGCTTTTTGTCGTCGGCGTCGGTACCCTCCATACAATGTCCTACGACGACCTGACACTGGACCGCTCGGACGGGATCGCGACCGTGACGCTCGACAACCCCGAGGGCCGCAACGCGTTCGACACCGGGACCGCGGACGAACTGATCGAGGCGGCGACGACGCTCGGGACCGATCCCGGCGTCCGCTGCATCGTACTGACGCACACGAGCGACTTTTTCGGCACCGGTGCGGACCTGACACAGCTGTCGGGCGATGCCTCCGACGAACCCGACATCCGGCAGCTGGCGGGTCGCCTGCACGAGGCCGTGATCCAGTTCCACCAGGCGCCGACGCCCGTCGTGGGCGGCATCGACGGCGTCGCCGCGGGTGCGGGGTTCGGGCTGGCACTGCTCCCGGACCTGCTGCTGGTGAGCGAGGATGCCCGCCTGGAGTTCGCGTATCCCAGGATCGGCCTCACCGGCGACGGCGGCTCCACGTTCTTCCTGCCCCGGCTTGTCGGCCTCCGCGCCGCGAAGGAGATCGCGCTGCTGGACGAACCGATCGGCGCCGCCCGTGCAGTCGACCTGGGGCTCGCGAACGAGGTCGTGCCGGCCGACGAGTTCGACGAGCGACTGGACGAACTCGCCAGCGACGTCGCGTCGGGACCGACCACCGCGCTGGGGAGCACCGCGCGGCTGCTGACCGAGAGCTTCGACCGGAGCATCGAATCCCAGCTTGCCGCCGAAACCGATACGATCGGTCAGGCGACAGCGACCGAGGATTACGAACGCGGCTTCGCGGCGTTTTTCGGCGACGAGGATCCGGAGTTCGTCGGGCGCTGACGGGTCCGGCTCCCCGACTACTCCTGCGGCGGAAGATTGACCCGGTCCAGAATTAATTTTCACGTAGGAAATTGAACGGCAGAGTCGGGGGAAGTGGCAAAATATGGCAACTACTAAGATAGCGACGACACCACGTACACACAGAGCGCACATGAATTTCAGCGAGGATCCGTCACACAATCTCATCAGATCGACGGCCGAGAGCATCGCGGCGGAGTACGGGCCGGAGTACTGGCGGGAGAAGGAGGAGGCCGGCGAGTTCGCCGAGGCGTTCTGGGACGAACTGGCCGAGGCGGACTTCCACGGCCTGCTGATCCCCGAGGAGTACGGCGGCGCGGAGATGGGGATGCAGGAGATGGGCCTCGCGATGGAGACCCTCTGTGCGGAGGGCTGTGGGATGGCCGGCACCTGGTACCTGGTGCTGACGGCCGGCATGGCCGCCGTCGGGATCAAAGAGCACGGCACCGAGGCGCAGAAGGAAAAATATCTCCCCGACATCGCGGCGGGCAAGCGGAACTTCTCGATCGGCATCACGGAACCGCGGGCAGGGACGAACACGCTGAACGTCGAAACCCGGGCGGAGAAGGACTCCGCCGAGGAGACCTCGGCTGATCCCGCAGAAGCCACGGCTTCTGCGGACGGCGACGAGTACGTGCTCAACGGCGAGAAAGCCTGGATCACCTTCTCCGACCGGGCGGAGAACATGATACTCGTCACGCGCACGACCCCGCGCGAGGAGGCCGACGGGCGGACCGACGGGATCAGCCTGTTCATCATCGACATGGACGACCCCGGCATCGAGGTGTCGCCGATTCCCAAACACGCGATCAACTACTCGAAATCCTGCGAGGTGTTCATCGAGAACGTCCGCGTACCTGAGGAGAACCTGCTGGGCGAGGAAAACGGCGGCTGGTGGCCGCTGGTGGATATGCTCAACCCCGAGCGGATCGGGTTCGCCGCCGCCGGGACGGGGATCGGCAAGCTGGCGGCCGACACCGCCATCGAGTACGCCAACGATCGCGAGGTGTTCGGGCAGCCGATCGGCACCCACCAGGCAGTCTCGTTCCCGATCACGAAGCCGTACGCCCGCATGGAGACGGCGGCATTGATGCGGGACAAGGCCGCCTGGCTGTACGACCAGGGCGAGGACTGCGGCTACGAAACCAACGTGGCGAAGGCGACGGCCGTCGAGGCCGGCATCGAGGCGGTCAAGCAGTCGATGCAGGCCTTCGGCGGCTGGGGGTACGCCACGGAGTACGACGTCGAGCGCTGGTGGCGCGAGATCAACCTGACGCGGCTGGCGCCGGTCACCCAGCAGATGGCGTACAACCACATCGGACAGCAACTTGGCTTCCCGAGGTCCTACTAAGGATGTTCGAGAAACTACTCGTCGCAAACAGGGGAGAGATCGCTGTTCGCGTCATGGCCGCCTGCGAGGAACTGGGGATCGACACCGTTGCCGTCTACAGCGACGCAGACCGCGACGCCGGCCACGTCGCGTACGCCGACGAAGCGTACAACGTCGGCCCCGCACCGGCCAGTGAGTCGTACCTCGACCAGGAGACGATCGTCGAGACTGCCCAGGAGGCGGGCGCCGACGCGATCCATCCCGGCTACGGCTTCCTCGCGGAGAACGCGAGCTTCGCCCGCCGGATCGAGGAAACAGAGGGACTGACCTGGGTCGGCCCGCCCAGCGACGCGATGGAACAGCTCGGCGAGAAGACTCGCGCCCGCCAGGCCATGCAGGCGGCGGACGTCCCGGTCGTGCCGGGAACGACCGAACCGGTCGAGACGGCCGCGGAGGTCCGCGAGATCGGCGAGGAGTTCGGCTACCCCGTCGCCATCAAGGCCGAGGGCGGCGGCGGCGGCCGCGGGATGCAGATCGTCCACGATTCCGAGGACGCCGAGGACGCCCTGGAAACCGCCAAGCGCGAGGGCAAGGCGTACTTCGACAATGACTCGGTGTACGTCGAGAAGTACCTGGAGGCGCCGAAACACATCGAGGTCCAGATCCTCGCCGACGAGCACGGCAACGTCCGCCACCTCGGCGAGCGCGACTGCTCGCTCCAGCGGCGCCACCAGAAGGTAATCGAGGAGGCACCGAGCCCATCACTCTCAGACGAACTCCGCGAGCAGATCGGTGACGCCGCCCGCCGCGGGGTCCGCGAGGCCGGCTACACCAACGCCGGGACCGTCGAGTTCCTCGTCGAGGACAGCGGTGCGTCGGAGACACACCAGAACGGAGGCGGCGAAGCCGCCGACAGCGACTTTTACTTCATGGAGGTCAACACCCGGATCCAGGTCGAGCACACCGCCACCGAGGAGGTGACGGACATCGACGTCGTCCGCTGGCAGATCCGCGTCGCCGCGGGCGAGGAACTCTCCTTCTCCCAGGACGATGTCGGGATCGAGGGCCACGCGATCGAGTACCGAATCAACGCCGAGAACCCCGCCAGGGAGTTCTCGCCCACCCCTGGCCCGCTGGAGACGTACGACCCGCCGGGCAGCATCGGCGTGCGCCTCGACCACGCCGTCAACCAGGGCGACGAGATCGGCGGCGACTACGACTCGATGATCGCGAAACTCATCGTGTGGGCGGAGGACCGCGAGCGCTGCATCGAGTGCTCGAAGCGGGCGCTGGAACACTACGAGGTAGAGGGCGTCCACACGACGATCCCGTTCCACCGGCTGATGCTCACCGACGAAGTCTTCGTCGAGGGCCGTCACACCACGAAATACCTCGACGAGGAGCTGGAGGACGAGCGGATCGCCAACGCGGTCGACCGCTGGGGCAGCGAGCCCGCGTCCGGCGGGGGACCGTCCGCCGAGACGCACGAGGTGACGGTCGAGATCGACGGCAGGCGGTTCGACGTCGTGCTCGAAGACCTCCCGAAAGGCGTGGGCAGTGGGGCCGCGTCCGGGGCCGAGGCCGGCGGAAGTAGTGACGGCGCCGGCGCGTCGGGGAGCGCGAGCAGCAGCGGCAGTTCCGGCGGCGGCAGCAGTGCGAGCGCCGGCGGGTCCGGTGGCGGGTCGTCGGACGACGAGGTCGCGACAATCACGGACGGCGCGATCGCCGCGGACATGCAGGGGACAATCCTCTCCGTCGACGTTGCCGAGGGAGACGAGATCACCGAGGGCGACGTCATCTGCGTGCTGGAGGCGATGAAGATGGAAAACGACGTGACGGCGCCCCGCGGCGGGACGGTCGAAGGCGTCAGCGTCGCGGCGGGCGACACCGTCGACATGGGTGACACCCTGATCGTCCTGGAGTGATACCATGAAAGTACGCGTCTCAGCCGAAACGACCGAGGAACAGGCGCGGGTCATCGCCGAGGCGTTCGCCGCGCAGTACTACGACGACGTCACCGTCCTGACTGACGGCGGCGAGGAACTCGCCGACGTGCCGTATCACGGTCCCGGCCACGTCCCGGGCCCGGAGCCCGAGAGTGGGCCGACCGAGCGCGAACAAAAGCTGTGGGAGGAGATCGCCGAGATCTACGAGGGCGGCCCGGAGAAGTACAAGGAGCAACTGCCCGAGCAGGGCAAACACTTCGTCCGGGACCGCATCGACCTCTGGTTCAATTCCGAGCAGAGCTCGGCAGGCAGCCAGACCCAGTCCGGCAACGACGACGGGTTCCTGTTCGAGGACGGGACGTTCGCGGAGTTCGACGCCGACGACAGGCTCCCGGCCGACGCGATGATCACCGGCGGCGCCGAGTTCGAGGGCCGGGACGTCCACTTCATGGCCAACGACTACACGGTCAAGCGCGGCAGCATGGCCGCAAAGGGCGTCGAGAAGTTCCTCCGGATGCAGCAGCGGGCCTTGAAAACGGCAAAGCCGGTGCTGTACCTGATGGACTCCTCGGGCGGACGGATCGACCAGCAGACCGGCTTCTTCGCCAACCGAGAGGGGATCGGGAAGTACTACTACAACCACTCGATGCTCTCCGGGCGGGTCCCGCAGATCTGCGTCCTCTATGGCCCCTGCATCGCGGGGGCGGCCTACACCCCCGTCTTCGCCGACTTCACGATAATGGTCCGGGACATGTCCGCGATGGCGATTGCCAGCCCGCGAATGGTCCAGATGGTCACCGGCGAGGACATCTCCATGGAGGACCTGGGCGGCCCGGACGTCCACGCCCGCCACTCGGGGAGCGCCGACCTCGTCGCCGACGACGAGGAGCACGCCCGGGAACTGGTCGCGCAACTCATTTCCTATCTGCCGGACAACAGCGACGAGAAACCGCCCCGGACTGAGGGGACTCACCCGGCGAAATCGCCGAAAGACATCGACAGCGTGATCCCCCAAGAGCCCAACCGGGGCTACGACATGACGACGCTGATCGACTGCGTCGTCGACGCGAGCTCGTGGTTCGAACTCCAGCCGGAGTTCGGCCCGGAGATCCTCACCGGGTTCGCGCGCATCGACGGCCGGCCCGTGGGGATCGTCGCCAACCAGCCCGCCCAGCGCGCCGGCGCTATCTTCCCCGACGCCGCCCAGAAAGCCGCCGAGTTCATCTGGAAGTGCGACGCGTTCAACGTCCCGCTTCTGTATCTCGCGGACACGCCTGGCTTTATGGCTGGCTCGGGGGTCGAGAAAGAGGCCATCCTCGAGAAGGGCCAGAAGATGATCTACGCGACCTCCTCGGCGACGGTCCCGAAACAGTGCGTCGTGGTCCGGAAAGCCTACGGCGCCGGCATCTACGCGATGTCCGGCCCGGCGTACGACCCCGAGTCGACGATCGCACTTCCGTCGGGCGAGATCGCCATCATGGGCCCGGAAGCGGCGATCAACGCCGTCTATGCGCGGAAACTCGCCGAGATCGACGACGAGGAGAAGCGCAAGCACAAAGAGCAGAAACTCCGCGAGGAGTACCGCGAGGACATCGACGTCCACCGGATGGCCAGCGAGGTGGTCATAGACGAGATCGTGCCACCGAGCACGCTCCGCCGGGAGCTGGGGAACCGCTTCGAATTCTACGAAACTGTCGAAAAAAACCTTCCGGACAAGAAACACGGAACGATCCTCTGACAACGGGAGGGTCAAAACTTGTTTTGAGCCAACCAGAGCGGCGTGATCTGCCGGGAGCAGCGCAGAGACGCCGGATTCCGTCCGGGCCGGAGATCGGCAGACGAGCCGATAGCGGTATAGCTCAAAATCAGGTTTGAGTCACCGGAGCGTTTTATGCGATCGGGAGCCAACTTCCGGGAAGCCACCCATGTCACGACTGTTGCCCACGGGGACGGACAGCTCGGTCGACAGGAGCGGGGACCCGTCAGTTCTGTACGTCGACAGCGACCAGACGCAGAACGTGATCTCGACGCTCTCCTCGGACACGGCCTACGAGATTTTCAGGCGGCTCGACGAGCAGCCCTTGACTCCCTCGGAGGTCGCCGACCGCCTGGACATCTCGGTCCAGAACGCGAGCTACCACCTCGAGAACCTCCAGGAGGCGAACCTCGTCGAGGTGATCGACACCTGTTACTCGGAGAAAGGCCGCGAGATGGACATCTACGCCCTCACGAGCGATCCGAAGGTGTTGATCCTGGGCAGCGAGAGCGACCAGGCGAGCGTCCAGCGGGCGTTCGGCCAGCTCGCGGGCGCCGTCGGCATCTCCGCAGTGTTCATCGCCGCCTCGCAGTCACTCGCCGGGGTCCTCGAGGCGCTGTTCGGTTCGTAGGACCGGCCCGACCGCTCCCGTGGGCCCTTCTAGGCGTCGAAGACGCCGCTCACGTACTGGTGGACGAACACGCCCGAGTACAGCGCAGTGACGCACATGTCGAAGGCGAACCGGACCCCACCCGCAAAGGAGAGGCCAAAGGAACGGAGCACGACGGTCGTCTCGCCGTAGCGAAACGTGAGGGCGATCGGGCTCTCGGGGTCGGCAAGGCGGGTGTCGAGCAGGATGCCGACGCCCAGCAGGAGCGCGAACCCGGAGACGACCAGGATCACCTTGCGCCGGTGGACGGTCGTGAGTCGCCAGCTCGTCCGGAGCGCGCCGACCGGGCTATACCCGCCGACGAAACATGCCTCCGGAACGAACCAGAACTTCAACAACAGGTATAGAACGGTCGCTGCGACGACGAACAGAACGACCACCTCGGTCGTGAACGTGCCGACGCCCGCCGCCTGGAGTGCGGCCCGTGTCGGCTGGGAGAGTACCCGGGCGACGAACAGCCCGCTCGACGCGAGCAGGGCAACCACCAGCACTGCGGCCCCCGCGAAGGCAGGGAACCGCCCGAGAACCGTCAGGAGGGTCGGGCCCGCAGAGGGGTTCCGGTCAGCCAGCGTCTCGCGCCCGAGGACGCCGATGTACCCCCGCGCGAGGAACACGCCGGCGACCCCGAGTATCGCACCTGCCAGCTCGAACTCCGTGGGACCGACCAGTACGAGTAGCTGGACGAATCCGACGCCCAGCAGGAGCGCGAGGATCGAGGGCCGGTCGGCGACGAGCCGGCCGCTCCAGCGGAGCGAATCCGTCACCGATCGTTGCAGCACTGTTCCGTCGACCGCCTGACAGCGGACGCAGCCACACCCGTCGATGTCGGCTCGCAGCTTAACCATCAGTCGAGCTGCCCGTCGTCCCCGCGCGTGTGACGCGGCTGACAGCGGTCCGTGGTCGGCAGGCCACGCCGCTCGCACACCCAGCGCCCACACCCGTACGCAGTGCTTGCAGTCCTGTCATGCTGG
This sequence comes from Halobacteriales archaeon QS_4_66_20, assembly GCA_003021015.1. Classification (GTDB taxonomy): domain Archaea; phylum Halobacteriota; class Halobacteria; order Halobacteriales; family Haloarculaceae; genus Halovenus. The sequence continues at coordinate 27,611 of PXRK01000040.1, forward strand.
TCGCTTTGTGGCTATGGCCTCGCGGGCCCGACCCAGATGGTCCCGGAGGGGCGAGCGTCCCCGCTGGTGCTAGATTCACAGCCGATCGAGTCAGCGATGCTCGCGAGGGCGTCGACGTCGTGGACTCCACTCACGCGGTAGGAGAGCGCGTTGCAGTCCCAGGCGAGGCTCACGCGGTCGTCGACTGAAAGCAGCGTTGCGTTGACGTCCCCGATCTCCGTGTTGACAATCCGGTCACCGTCCCCTTTGGTCGTGCCTTCCGATGCGTGGACCGTGATCGTGCTGCCGTCGGTCGTGTACGTCAGCATCACGCCCTGGTGCTCGTCGAATGTCTGGACCATTGCCCGCTCGAGTTCGTACTCCGAGGGCAGTGCCGGCCTCGGGAACGAGAATCCAGCGGCGTCCGTCGCGGCCTCGAACGTGGGGTAGTTGTGCGTCTCCGGCAGCGACCTGCCGGTCACCTCGGCGCGCTCAGGCGGGTCGAACTCGAACGCCTCCTCCGCGTCGATTTCGGCCCCGACTGTGAGTTCGTGGTACGTGCGGATGTTCGACGCGACGACGTTGCCGTTCTGGTCGGTCCACTCGATCCGCTGTTTGACCGGGTAGGCCGTCTCGGTGTCGATCCAAAGCGTCTCCTGTGTCACGAACCACCGCTCCTCACTGGCCTCCTCCAGTTCGAACTCGTAGGCCTCGCTCCCTGCCTGGACGTCGAGCGACAGCGCCAGTTCCGGGTCCTCCGGCGGTTCCAGTTCGACGACGTGTGTACTCCGATTCTCGACGGTATCGGTCCCGACGTACGTCGCCTGGTACTGTTCGAGCAGGGTACGGGTCAGCCCCTGAAACGAGTGCGTGGTCCCGCCGATCACCTGATCGGACTGTTTACGGACAGCCCGTTGTTCGTCCTGGAAGTACTGCCACGTCGTCGACCCATTGATCACCGTCAGGTCGCTCCGTTCGTCATTCTCGATCGATTTGAGCACCTTGATTCTGGACCGGGTCGGCGACTGCCGCGTCACCGCGACCGTCGCCATCTCGAACTGATCGTCGCGCTGGAAGACCTCCGTCCGAACCCCTTCGATCGACTTCGTGTCGGTCGACTCGACGGCATCCCGGACCAGCTCTTTGGGGTCCGGCTCGTCGGCGGCCGGACTCCCGCCGAGCCCCATCGAGGCGGTAAACAGCACTCCCGACAGCAGGAGTACACCGACAAACTGCAGGCGCTCGGACGCCATGTTTTCGTGTTAGCCAATCTCATACATAAAATGTTGTGATGGGATGACGGCGGCGACGCTACATCCCTAAAGAATCACTATCAGACGCGGAGATGCAACCACTCGGCGAACTTCGCCAGCGCGCGGCCGCGGTGGGAGATAGTGTTCTTCTCGGCGGTGCTCATCTCCGCGAACGTCTGCCCGTCGAACTCGAAGACCGGATCGTAGCCGAACCCACCCTCGCCGCGGGGTTCGACGATCGTCCCGGGGACGACGCCCTCGAAGATCCGGACCGGCAGCTGCTCGTCGTCGGCGACCTGTTCGTCGGTCGTCGCGCTCGCGCGCTCCGTGGCGTCGATGTCGTCACCGCGGCGGTCGGTGTCGACCGGCTCCGGCGTCGCCTCGAACGGGTCGCCGTCGCAGTAGGCGATCACGCCGCGAAACGCGGCGCTGCGGTCGTCCTCGTCGGCGACGAGGTTCCAGACCCGCTCGATCCCTAGCGTGTCCTCGACGTACGACGAGTACGGGCCGGGGAACCCGTCGAGCGCGTCGATCGTCAGCCCACTGTCGTCGACGATCACCGGGCCGCCGACGTGGCGGTACGCCGTGCGTGCGCCGTGGGCCGCGACCGTCGCGAGGTCGTCGGCCTGGCGCTCGGGATAGTCGAAGGCGACCTGCTCGACCGGGTCGTCGAGGTACTCCTGGGCCTCCGTGACTTTCCCGGCGTTCGTGGTGACGAACGTGACCATGTGGGCGCTGGGCGTGGCCGGCGAAAATACCCATCGGTTCCACTCTGCGGGCAGGGCGTCCGGTTCGAGCGGGCGGACCCTGACGACGAGTGGACGCGCGCCGGCAGCTGACAGGCGAACGCAGGCGAGGCAGGGGACGGATCAGTCGACGACGACTTCGACGGGTTCGTCCTTGGCCGCCGCCTCCTCGTCGCCGTCGCCGCTGGAGCGCTGCTGGTACAGGAGAGCGCCGGCGACGGCGATGACGACCCAGGACCGCCAGTTCGCGAGGTTCAGCGTGTAGCCGATCCCGAACTCCTTCTTGACGAGCATCCCCTCGCCGGGCTGCCAGTAGCCCGAAAGGAGGTGACGGAGCGACGGTTTCTCGAAGTTGTACGGGACGCCGAACAGTTCGCCAGATGACGGTTTCTCGACCATACCTGGGGATACGCCCGCGGCTGTTAAGATGGTTTCCCTCGCGGCGAGGGTCCCCTCATCCGACTCATACGGTCGTGCGTGACTTTGTACCGCTATGGAATCGCGTGTTGGGCGTTTCAGCCCGGTAAACGCCCGATATGACGAGGTCGTCCCGAAACTAGTCACGAACGACTGTATCAGGCCCGCTCGTCCGGATCGAGCGCCGACCCATCGACGGCGTAGATCGTCACGGCCCCGTTCTCGAACGCGACAGAGATGCCCTCGTAGGAACCGAACTTCCGGATCCTATCCTCGAACCGGTCGCGTTCCCCCTGGCCGACGTATATATACTCGACGTCGTGCGCGCGGAGCGTGCGCGTCGCGTTCGCCCAGGGGCCGACGTACACGTTCTCGACTGCGCTCGCCCGCCGGTCGTAGGCGGCCTCGCCGCGGTAGCCGGCCTGGTGGTTCCAGCCCGCGACGGTGACGGCGCCGGAGAACACCGAGGCGGCGTTCTGCCAGCGGTAGTTGGAACGCGAGGGCGCCTCGACGATGGTGGGCTGGCCCTGCTCGTCGAGCCAGTAGATCGCCGCCATCTGGTCGCCCTTCCAGCGGTCGTGGGGCCCGAGGCCGTCGATCGACCCCTCGCTGTTGACGTGCAGGTACCGGTCCAGTTCACCGCCGACGTTGCCGTTGACCGCCAGTGCGGCAAAGGGGAGGCTTGCGAGGACGACGCCACTCACCAGCACCAGCGCCAGGACCGCCGGCCCCGCCGTCCGGATCCGCGGAGCGAGTCGCTCCAGCCGGGACCGGGCGCTGCCGACGACAGGGCTCCCCTCGCGGGCCGCCCCCGGCTCACGGAGGCGCTCGGCGGCGTCGCTCACGAGCAGTGCCGCCGCTGCGCCGCCGGCCGCGCCCGCGAGCGTCCAGCCCTGGACGGCCACCTTCAGCGTCGTGTTCCACCGGATCCGGTCGGGCGGCCACACCTTCGCGTGGACGAGTTCAAGCGCGAGCAGGAGTCCGAGCCCGCCGACGAGCAGCACGGCCTCGAACCCGAGCCGGTCGGTCCGGACGAGCCACCACGCGACCAGCAGCAGCGGGCCGACGGCCGCGAGCACCGCCGGCACGGCCGGGTTATCGACCGCCAGCGGGACGACGACCAGCGCGAGGACAGCGGCGGCGAGCGCGAGTCGGTTCCGCCGCCTCTCCGGGACGCCCGCCCCGACGCTCCTGGAGAGCAACAGCGCGACGAACAGGACGAGTAGCCCGCCGTAGACGGCGAGAAACGGCCCCAGGTCGCTCTGTGGGGGGAACAGGCCGACGCCCTCGTTGGTCGGGACGCCGCCGAGCAGGAACGGCGACGCGACGAGGACGCCGATCAGCCCGACTGGAACCGCAAGCATTGCGGCGAGGACGAGCCGCCACGCTTCGTCGGCGAGCCGGTTGGCGGCGTCGCCGCTGCCGATCACCAGCCGGGTGCCGCCGGGGAGCAGCGTCGCCGGGTGTGAGCCGGCGGCGGCCATCGCCAGCCACGCCAGGCCGACCGCGGTCGGCAGCGACCAGGTGTTCATGAAGCCAAAGAGGCCGGCGACGAGGCCGAGGCCGCCGAACAGGAGGCCGCGCCGCCGCCAGTGCTCGCTCGCCGGCGTGTGGTAGTAGCTCAGCGCGACGGCCGCCGACAGCAGGACGTACCCCGTCGAGAGGCCGTGGCCGTGGAGGTCGGCCTTGACGAAGGAGTACAGCGGAAACTCGTAGAGCCCGCCCTCGATGACGTAGCGGGCGTTCCACCAGAACCACTCGCTTGCCGTCCCCTGCGTGTTGACGGCCTCCTGGAACGTGTTCCCCCTGTCGGCGACGAGCGCGCCGAACAGCGCGTCGCTGCTCCACTCCCGAACGCCTGCGGGGAAGAACTCGTAGGCGAGGCGAAGAAACGCTGTCAGCGATCCGGCGAGAGCAACGAATAGCGCGCCGAAGGCGCCGCCGAGGTGGTATACAGCCAGACGTGATTCAGTCGAGCCATGCCGTCCCGAATCCCGTTGTTCGGGCCAGGACACAGCCGATGGACTGTCCTGGCACTGTACAGAGTCACGCCTGGCTGTATAGGAGCGGTCGCGAGCCGCGAGGACCGATCCGACCAGCCCGTAGGCGGTCACGAACAGCACGCCATAGAACGTCGACAGCGCCAGGAAGTAGCCGTACCGGAGCTCGACCCCCGACAAAAGCGACAGGGAGGCAACCTGGAGCTGGGTGCCGTAGTAGTAGCGGATCGGCTCGCCGGCCCACCAGAAGTCCTCCGGCGGGAGCGCGCCGGCGTCGGTCAGCGCGTTCGACAGCCCGTAGTGGAGGAACTGCTCGCCGCCGGCCGGCGTGATTGCGGCGTTGAACGCCGAGTACAGCAGGTAGAACGCGAAGCCGAGCAGGAAGACCCCGCCGCCGGCGGCGACGGCCCGCCAGTCCGGTTCCGCACCGTAGTAGAGCGCGACGCCGGCACAGGCGGCGACGACGAGGACACCGGCGACGACGGTGTGGCGGCCGTAGGTCACCTGCCCGAGCCAGAACGTGACGACGGCGAGCACGACCAGCGCGACCGGGAGCGAAAACGCCCCACCGCGGCGCGGCAACGGCCGGAAGACCGCGGCTGCGATCGGCGCACCCAGCGCCGTGAGGAGGGCGAGGACTATCGACCACTGGAGGACGGGGACCCACTCCATCATCGGAGACGGGTTTCCCGGCGAATAAGTGTCTTCTGACCTGACACTCCGGGTCGACCGCACGCAGTACCGCGGTCGATCCCGGAACGACTCACAATAATCACTCTCACTGGTACCGACCGCGGCCCTCGATCTCGCGCAACTGGTCGAGCACCGCGCCGTCCCCGACCGTCCGGTAGGCGTCCTCGGCGGACCGCTGGAGGCGATCGGCGTCGTCGTCGGTCCCCGCGAGGCTCCGGGCGAGCACGTGGAGGTCCATCGCGTGGTCCTCCGGGTCCGTCGTGTAGTAGCCAAGGCCGAAGTCGATCAGGAAGACCCGGTCGCCGTCGCCGGACCCGTCCGTCCGATCGACCCGGACGTTCCGCGTCGTCGGATCGCCGTGAACGACGCTGGCGTCGTGGAGGCGCGCGAGGTGGCGCGCGACTGCGCGGACCCGGCCCGCGGTCAGCGCCTCGCGGAGGTCACAGTCGCCGACGCGCTGGAACACCAGCGTCGTCTCCCCGAGGTCGACGTCGCGGATCACGGGCGTCGGGACACCCACACCACGGGCCTCGCTGGTCAGGCGCGCCTCCTGGCGGGTGCGCCCGCGGCGCAGGCGCGCGTCGAGCGTCGGATGGCGGTACTCCCGGGGCAGTCGACGCTTGACCACTCGATCCGGTTTGATGGTGACGGTCGCCTCCGCCCCCTGGACGGCGTCGCCGTCGACCGGCTGGCCGACCGCCTTCTCACTACCGCGCCAGGTGACAGGCGCCTCGTCGGCACTGCGCCAGGTGACGGGCACCTCGTCGGGCCGGAACTCCGAGTCGATGCCCGACTGCTCGACCGGGAGGGTGTCGCCAGCGGCGTGCATCTTCGCGCCCAGCACGGCGATCATGCCGGCGTTGTCCCGCAGGAAGCGATCCTCGGGGGCGAAAAAGTCGGCGCCGCGCTGCTCGCACATCGAGGCGAGCATCGACTGGAGGCGGTCGTTCTGTCCGACGCCGCCGCCGAGCACGAGCTCGTCGCTGCCGGTCAGCGACAGCGCGCGCTCCGAGACCTCCGCGAGCATCGCGAACACGTTCTCCTGGAGGCCACGGCAGACGTTCTCGACGGGTTCGCCGCCGCCGGACCGCTGGTCCGACGAGGCCCCGCTCGCGGGACCGCCGTCGTAGGCTTGCTTGGCCGCGCTCGTGATCCCGGAAAACGAGAAGTCCATCCCCTTGATGACGTACGGCAGGTCGACGTACTCGCCGTCCTTGGCGGCCGCCTCGACCTTCGGGCCGCCGGGGTGTGACCACCCGACGTGGCGGGTGAACTTGTCGATGGCGTTGCCAACGCCGGTGTCCATCGTCTCGCCCAGCACGCGGTACCGGCCGTTGCGGTAGCCCAGGATGTGGGCGTTCGCGCCGCTGGCGTTCAGGCAGACCGGGGAGGAAAAGCCCGACCGATGGCGGCCGATCTCCAGATGGGCGACCATGTGATTGACACCGACCAGCGGCACGTCCAGTCGCTGGGCCAGTGCGCGTGCGCTCGTCCCCGCGAGACGCAGGCAGGGGCCCAGGCCCGGTCCGCGAGAGAACGCGACGGCATCAACAGGCGCAGCCTGTTGGCCCGACGAGCTTCGCTCGTCGACGTCGACCGGCTGGTCGCGCTCTGTCCCCTGGCGAGCGCGCTCCAGCATCCGCTCGACTACAGCCGGGAGGTGGTCGGCCATGTGCTCTGCGGCTTCTCGCGGGTGGATGCCGCCGCTGTCGGGCTGGTAGGCCGCCGTCTCGATGTCGACGGTGTCGCTCGCCGCGTCGTAGAGGGCGCTGCTTGCGGCCCAGGCGGTGCCCTCGATGCCGAGCACGCGGACGTCACGGGTGTCCGTTCCCATCGGGTTGGCGTCAGTGGGGCACGGAAAAGACTACTTCGATCCGTAGCGGTATCGAATCACGAACGATCGTATCAAACCATACCACTGTCGGATGCCGACGGTTCCACCGCAGTTCGCAATATTGCTCGGCTATCCGGAGCGTAATCAGATACTACTCCCCGCCTCTGTCGTCGTCGCGAGCTAAATGCAGGAGTATAACCGCTCTACTGCGACTGTACGTGGCCACTCATTGTCCCATCAGTCGTGACACCGGAGGTGATTGTTCCGCGTAATGTGAGATTTATCGCCGACGAATCAGCGCGGTCGCACGACAGGCATCGCATACCTAACTGGTGGTAGCTTCGATAACGACCATGGCACAAGAAGGTGAAGCAGACGTGTCGCGACGGACGTTCGTCATGTGCGCGGCCGGAGTCGGAGTGCTGTCGGTGCTGGGGATCGCGGGCGCCGGAGCCGAGCAGCCAGACGGCCCGGGAACGGAACGCTGGCAGTTCAGGACCGACGCGGCGATCGGGTCATCGCCGACGGTCGTCAACGACACGGTGTACGTCGGGAGCGACGACGGACGCGTGTACGCGGTGGATACCGAGAACGGGACCGAGCAGTGGGCCTTCGACACCGGCGGTGTCGTGACCTCCTCGCCGACGGTCGTCGACGGGACCGTTTTCGTGGGCAGCAGAGACGGATTCCTTTACGCGCTGGACACCGAGAACGGGACCGAGCAGTGGGCCTTCGACACCGGGCTCGACATCACTTCGTCGCCGACGGTGGCCGACGGGACAGTTTTCGTCGGGAGTCACGACGAGACGGTGTACGCGCTTGATGCCGCCGACGGGGCCCAGCAGTGGACCTTCGACACCAGCTACCTCGTGACCGAGTCCTCGCCAACGGTCGTCGACGGCACCGTCTACGTCGGTGACTTCGACGGGTTCGGCGGCACCCTGTACGCGCTGGACGCCGCCAACGGGGCCCAGCAGTGGACGTACGCGGCGACCGGCGAGATCGTCTCGTCGCCGACGGTGGTCGAGGGCACCGTCTACGTCGGGGATCGAAACGTCCACGCGCTGGACGCCGCCGACGGGGCCGAGCAGTGGAGCTACGACACCGGCGAGGCCGTCGTCTCGTCGCCGACCGTCCTGGACGGAACGGTGTTCGTCGGGAGCGGCGATGGCGCTGTCTACGCCCTCGAGACGACGGACGGCTCCGAAGCGTGGCAGTTCGGGACTGGCGAACCCGTTCTCTCGGCGCCGACGGTGGCCGACGGGACGGTCTTTGTCGGGAGTGACGACGACAACGTGTACGCGCTGGACGCCGCCGACGGGGCCGAGCAGTGGAGCTATGAAACCGGCGGGTCGATCAGGTCAGCGCCGACGGTCGTCGACGGCACTCTCTTCGTCGGCAGCAACGACGGGACGCTGTACGCGCTGGAGACGAGCGCTACGGGGTCGAGCGAGGATTCCCGCGTCAGACTGGGCACGCTCGGACACCATCACGTCTGGACGGAGAACGCGTCCGGCCAGGATGGCGAGGACGGTGACGACGGAGGTGATGATGGCGGCGGAAGTGGGGATGGTCCGCCGCCGGTGGTCGACGACACCGCGCCGCAGAGTCTGGCCGGCGACGGGCTGTACCGCGACATCGACGGCGACGGCGAGTTCACGATCGGGGACGTCCAGCTGTTCTTCGAGCACCGCGACGCCGACGTCGTGCAGGACAACGCCGAATTCTTCAGCTTCGACGGCGGCGAGTCGCCCGGGGTGAGCATCGTGGACGTTCAGGCGCTGTTCCTGGATTACCTTGGGGAGGAGTAGAGCGGTAGCGCCACGGGCGGAGGGAGTACGAAGAAGGTTACGTCCATTCTGTGAAGCCGCACTTCCCGCAGTGGAGGCGGTCGCCGTGGTCGGCGAGAAAGGAGTCGCCGCAGCGCTGGCACTGCTCGCGGTCGGTGCTGCCGTCCTCGTCGTACAGTTCGTGCCGGGGCATCTAAGCCTCCTCCGCCTCGCCGTCGGCGTCTTCCTCGGCAGTTATCTTGTTGCGTTCGAGCATGTAGTCCTGCTCGATGTCCTGGGCGTGCTCGGGGGACTCGTACACTTTCGCGTAGCCGACGGTCTTGCGCATCCCGAACTTGGTGTCGAGATCGTGGACGACGACCTCCTTGGAATCCTTGTTCAGCATCGCTGCGAGGGAGTCTCGAACCGACAGCCGCTCCGGCGTCGCTTCCTCGTGTGTCAGCTCGAAGCGCACGTCCGTCCGGTGCAGCATCGGGTTCTCGTCTTCTTCGAGGATCGTGATGTCCATGGTGCTGTATCTTCCCGCCGAGTCGCCTAAAAGGATTTCGAAGCGTCGAACGGCTAGGACTGGTTTTTGGGTGGGGCTGATACGGGCGAGCACTACGACGGCTGCAGTGCTCGGGCACGACAGGGGTTTTTAAGATGTAGGGCCCGTCCCGCACAGCGATCAGTCGTCGGGGCCGAGTTTCGCCAGCAGGTGCGAGACGTGGATGCGGTCGTTGGTCCCCTCGTGGAGGTCCACGTCGATCTCGCCGGCCAGCCGATGGAGGTCGGCCAGTTGCTCGCCGGCGTACCGCGAGCGTGCGACGTCGAGGATCTCCTCGAGCACTTCGCTGCCGCTGTAACCCTCGTCGACGAGCAGGTCGTCGAGCGTCGACCGGGCGTCGGTGAACTCGCCGGCCTCTGCGTCTGCGATCATCTCCTGGACCTGCTCGTTAGCCTCGACCGCCGACAGCGTCTCGTAGGCGGCGTTCATCGTGATCTCGCCCGCCTGCTCGGCGGTGGTCTGGGCGCTCAAGATGGCCTCCCGCAGGTCGCCGCCGGCGGCCCCGGCGACGTACTCCAGGCCCTCCGCCTCGAAGGGGATGCCCTCGCGCTCGACGATCCGTTCGAGCACCGTCTCAATCTCCTCGGTCGTCGGCGACCGCACGGGGATCGGGAAACACCGCGAGCGGATCGGCGCGATCAGCGACGACGGCTGGCGCGTCGCGATGACGAACTGCGTCGCCTCGTAGTACTGTTCCATCACGCGCCGCAGCGCCTGCTGGAAGTCCTCGCGCATCCCCTCGGCGTTGTCCAGCACCAGCGTCTTGTACTCGCCGGCCACCGGCGAATACCCCGCCGACTCCTTGAGCACGTGGTTGATGAGGTCGGCCTTCGAGGAGGTGCGCCGCCGCTTCGAGTCGATGAACGGCCCAAAGCGCGGGTCCTGACTGATCTCCTTTTTCGTCGAGTCGAAGAAGTCCGCGACGTTGATCTCGATGCGGTCGGCGTCCGGATTGGCGTGGGCTTCGCGGGTGAACGCCCGGATCGCCGCGGTCTTGCCGCTCCCTTTTGGCCCGTGGACGGCCAGGTTCATCGGCTCTTCGAGCGCGCGCTCGAACTGGTCGCGAACCGACGCCTGCGGCAGCTCCGCGAGCGTCGGCGCGTGCCGCTCCGTCCACAGTGGCCCGTCCATTGGCTGGCTGTTCGTGACCGCGGGCTACAAAGGTTCCCTTTCGGAGCGGCCACCCCCGGGGCCGCAAACCGGGTCGGCCCGGCTCGCCGGCCGCTCTGCCAGTGCAGCCCCGCTTTTGGCCCGGACCGGATTGCGGAGTGACCGGGCAGGAACCGCGAGCCCAAGACCCCCGGCTATTTCACCCTCGAACGCGTCGGTGTAGCTATGAGTTTTACACCGGCATCGACGCTGGTGGCGGACACACGGCCGACCGACGGCGATTCGCGCCACGGCTCGAGCCACCTCGGCGGCGATCAGATCCTGGTCCCGCTGCTCACGCCCGACCGGGCGACAGTAAGCGACCAGCTCCGCGCTGCGGCGTCGTTCGGCCGGACCACCGGGGGATCGCTCCACGTCGTCAACCCCGCTACGGCGTCCCGCGGGGACGAGTTCGACCTGCGCCAGGAGTTTACTGCCGGGGACGAACAGCAGCTCCTCGAGTGGGCGATGGATCACGCCCCGGAGGGTGGACCGGGGCCACGAGGGGATGGGTTCGCGTACACCAGGGGCCTCCTCAGGGGTATCCTCGGAACCATCGAAACCACCGAGATCGACACCCTCGTGGTGCCCAGCGGGTCGCGGACGGGGCTGGTCAGGCGCGGCCTCGTCGACCGCCTCGCGCTCCGCGCCGACTGTGACGTGATCACCGTCAACGGACAGCACGGCTACGGGAGCGTCCCCTCGATACTGCTCCCCGTCGCCGGCGGCCCCCACTCCGGGCTGGCGACCGACGTCGCCGACCGGATCGGCGCCGACTTCGACGCGTGGATCGACGTGCTCCACGTCGTCGACCCGGACGCCCCGGACCGACGGCGGGAACAGGCCCGGGCCCACGTGGACGCCGCCGCCCAGCGCATCGGCCGTCCCGAGTCGACGTCGACGTGGGTGCTCGAATCCCCCGACGTTGCCGACGCCATCGTCGAGCAGTCGCAGTACTACGGGCTCACTGTCGTCGGCGCACCGACCAAGGGCCGGCTCCGCCGGTTCATCGCCGGGTCGACGAACCAGCAGATCCGGAGCAACGCCCACAGCGTTGTGCTCTCCGCGCGGAACAACCGCGCCTGATACTGATTGTTGTGATTATTTTCGGCACCATGTCGAAATAGCGGCGGTTTCACGGCCCGAAACTGACGTCTGACGAATACCCGGCGGTACAGAGTCACAACAATCAGTATGAGAGGCCTGTTCGCGAGTCGTTGCAGGCGGGCTTCGTCCGATCGCCGCCGCTAGTTCGTCTTGGCGCTCGGGCCGCCGTTGTCGGCGGGCGGTTCGACGCCTTCGGCGGCCTCGACGGTGTCGGTCTCCTTCTCGGTGTTGACGTGCCAGCGCTCGACCTCCTCGTCGTAGTCAGACAGGCGGTTCGAGACGCGGATCTTCAGGTCGTCGTCGTTGACGTTGACCTCGAACACGTACTCGGGGGCCTCCTTGCTGCCGACCCGCTGGATGTTGGCGCTGATGAGGTCGTTGTCGAAGTAGTACGGCGACATCTGGGTCATCACGTTCCGGTAGACGGTGTCCTCGACCTTCCGGATCGCCTTCCGGCCGGCCGAATCCGCCGCGCGGGCGACGTAGTCGATGCTCTCGCCCCACTTGTCGACGGCCTCGTCGGGGTCGTCGAGGTTCTCGTAGGACTCGGCCAGCTTCTCGCCGGCCGTCTGGAGGTCCTCGTCGGGGTCTTTCCCTTCCTGCTCGCCTTTCCCCTCCTCGACGCTGGCCTGGTCGGCCGTCTTCTCGCTGACGTCCTCGTCCAGGCGCTCGTGACTCTTGGGCCGCCACTCCTCGAACTCGGCGAGCGCCTCCTCGTCGATGTTGATCCCTTCTTCGGCGGCCAGCTCCTCGAGCGCCACCGCGATCCGCTCGCCGTGCTCGACGATTTCGACCCAGCTCCCGCGCTGCTTGAACCCGGATACACTCTCTTCCATCTCGGCCATCTCGGCTATCGCTTGCCGGCTATGCGATGGATATGGATAAGCTTTGTCGCTGCCGGACCGGCGCCGTCACCCGTTGACAGGTGACTCGCGCCCGTGCTCGCTCTCGCGCTCACGCTCGCGGAACAGCCGGTCCTGGCGCTCCCGGACGGCCTCCTGGAAGCGGTCGTGGATCCGCTCGCGCAGCGTTCGCGCGGTCTCGACGTCGACGTCCAGCGCCACCGCGTCACCCCCCCAGAACCCGCCGGAGGTCGCCGTGTCCACGACGAGCGTCCCCAGGTCCCGCCGGCGCTGGAACACCGTCTGGGAGTCCAAGACCGTTTGGACCCGGTAGATCGGGACGACCGTCGTCCGCCGCGTCCAGAACCCCGAGCGCGTCACCACGTAGTCCTCGTCGACGTAGTACCCCAGGTGGGCCCACTTCAGGTGGGCCGCGATCGGCACCAGCAGCCACAGCCCCGAGCCGAGATACCAGTACGGAAGCTCGTCGGTCCAGAGGTGGATCGCGCCGAGGATCGCGGTGATCACGCCGACGACGATTGTGTAGCGGGCGACGTAGCGCACCCGGGCGCGCCGTGGCGGCCGCGCGAACGGGATGTCGCCGACGTTCTCGATGGAGCGGGCGAGCTCAAGCACCCGGTCGCGCTCGGCGATGGGGACCGCCGACTCCACGTCGCTTCCTCCCTGGCCGGGGGAGTAGCCGGCGGTCTCGATGACCAGGCTGCCGTAGCCGGCAGCGCGGGCGAGCACGTTCTCCCGGATCATCAGCGTCTGGATCTTCGACAGCGGGATCGTCCCGGTGTACTGCTGGAGGAGGCCCCGCTCGTAGCGGAGCTCCTCGCCGTGGCGCGTCAGGCGGAACCCGTAGTAGCGGAACACGGCCTGGACGCCGCTGGCGATCCACAGGATGACGAGCCCCACTGCCGCGAACGCGGGCCCGAGCAGGAGAAACAGCCCCACGCGCGGCGAGATCTCCCGGGCGGCCACCGGCGAGCCGACGAAGGAGAGCCCGACGAGGATCAGCCCCAGCAGGCGAAAGTTCGCCGACGTGACGCCGAGAATCCCGAGTTCCCGCTGGTCGAGTTCGAACAGCACGTCGCCGGTCTCCTCCCGGGACCCCTCCGGGCTGGCGTCGCTGCGCTTCCGGTCGCTGATGAGCTCCTGCAGCCGCGAGGCCTCCCGCCGGCTCACGTACCGCAGGGTCGCCTCGGTCGCGTTGCCGCCGGCGGTCTCGAGGCGGACTTCCGCGATTCCGAGCGCCCGCTGGACGACGTTCTGTGCGATGTCGACGTTCTGGATCCGCTCGAATGGGATCTCGCGCTCGCGCCGCGAGATCACGCCCGACCTGATGTCGAACGTGTCAGCAGTGACACGGTACTCGTAGCGGCGGACGTAGGCGATCTGCCAGCCGATTGCGATCCCGAGCACCGCGACGAAAAATAGGAGGAGGCTCCGGACGTCCATCCCGTCGCCCGAGGAGGCGAACCCCCAGAACACCGTGGCGGCGACGATCCGAAACCCGTTGTCGAAGATCCGGTAGGGGACCGATCGGGGGTCGAGATTCACAGCGCGTCGTCCCCCTCGGCTTCGATCGCGAGCTGCTTGACGCGCTGTTGGAGGTCGCTGGCCTCCTCGGGGGTCAGCCCCGGGATCGAGACGTCAGCACCGCGGGATCCGGCCGTATAGACGACGAGCGTCGAGAGGCCGAGCGTGCGCTCGACCGGTCCCCGGCTGGTGTCAACGTGCTGGATCCGGACGTACGGCACCAGCGTCCGGACGTGCGTGAGCACACCCCGCTCCAGGTAGATCGCGTCGTCCTGGATCTGGTACACCCAGATCCGGTAGTGCAACACGACCCAGACGAACCCCAGAAGCACCAGGACGGCAGTAAGGACGCCGCCGATGCGCGGATCCAGGTCGAACGCCCGCAGCGCGAACGTGGCGATCAACCCCACGACGACGGCGGTGACCGTGGTCCGAACCGCCCAGTTGATCTGCACCCGCGGGGAGAGCGACCGCCGATCGGTGGTGTACTCGCTGGGATCGACCCGTCGCCGCTCGCGTTCGACCGCGACCCCTGCCGATCCCCGCTCGCGACCCGACTCCGTCCGGTCGTCGCCTCCGTCACTCATTGGATCGAACTCGGGCCGGCAGCCTGTTAAGTCTCCTGAAACCCGCCGTGTGAGTGCTCTGACTGGTCCAGCGGGTTCCTGATACGGTCGTTCGTGATTCGTTACCGCTACGGTGTCACAGTTCGTGCGTCACAGCCCGACAAACGCCCGATATGACGAGGCAGTCCCGAAAATACTCACGAACGACCGTATGAGGTCGTGGCTGACGATGCTGGCGAACTCGTCGAGACGCTCGTTCTGCCGTTCGAGTTGCTACTCGCGTTCGACGCGTTCCGTACTGTCAGCGTAGACAGCGAACCCGTCGACATCCTCGCCGCCGGGACAGGGGATGTTCCGGAACTGGAAGCAGCGCTCGCCGTCGGCCGCCTCCCGCTGGATTTGCCGGTCGATCAGTTCGCCAGCCTGGACCCGCTCGTCGAGCGTCCGCACCTCCGACAGCCGGTCCGGCGGGACGATTAGATCGTCGATCGAGTCGCCGACGACCGCCTCGGCGTCGTACCCGAACGCCTCGGCGAACGCCTCGTTGGCCGTTCGGACGACCGGGGTGCCGTCCTCGAACCCGTAGGCGACGGTCGGCTCGGGGAAGTTCTCGAACAGTGCGGAGAACCGTTCCCGTTCCTGTTTCAGCGCCGCCTCGGGCCGTTTCTGCTCGGTAACGTCGGTGAACACGATCTGTGCTGCCTGCCCGCCCTCGAAGGTGACCGGCACGATGTTCCCGCGGGCATATCGCTCCGTGTCGTCGAGAGTGATCAGCCGGTACTCCCGCTTGCGCCGCTCTGACCGCTCGCGTGCGAGGAGTGCCTCGACCGCGTGCCCGATCCGGTTTGCCAGCAGCGCGTACTGGTCGGTGCCGCCCTTCTTCTGCAAATAGTTCCGACGAAGGAGCTGTCAGTCGCGCCAAACCCGGCCGAGCGGCGGTTCACCGTTCGTCGAACAGGTACTCGGCCAGGATGGGGACGAACGTGCCGACGTCAGTGACCATCCCGACGGCCTGTGCGCTGCCGCGGTCGATCAGCTGGGTGACGGTCGCGGGGTTGATGTCGACGCAGACGGTCCGGGTCGTCGAGGGGAGTCAGTTGCCGACCGCAACGGAGTGCAGCATCGTCGACAGCATCAACACGAGGTCGGCCCGGTGGGCCTGCTCGCGGATGGCGTTCTGGGCCTCGACGGCGTCGGTGATCGTGTCGGGGAGTGGCCCATCGTCCCTGATCGATCCCGCAATCACGTACGGCACGTCGTTGCGGACGCACTCGTACATCACGCCGGACTCGACGACGCCCGATTCGACGGCGGCCTCGATTCCGCCGGCGCGGATGATCTCCGAGATGGTGTAGATGTGGTGCTTGTGGCCCTTCCGCGGGTGATCGAGGCTCTCGGTGTCCATCCCCAGCGAGGTGCCGTACAGGTCCCGTTCGAGGTCGTGGACGGCGAACCCGTTGCCGATCGACAGCATGTCGATGTACCCCTCACGGACGAGGCGGGCGAACGCCTCGCGCGCCCCCGAGTGGATCAGCGCCGGGCCGCAGACGGCCAGCATCTCGCCGTCCTCGCGTCTGGTCTCCGCGATCGCCTCCGCGATCTTCGAGATGGTCGACTCGGATGGCCGCTCGGAGCTGATGCCGCCCTGCATGAAGCCGAACGCGCCCTCCTGGCCGCGGGGACGGTCGGGCGGTTTCACCCGGATGCCGGCGTCGCCGGTCACGATCAGGTCGCCCGCCTCGACGGCGCTGAGCACCTCCGTCCGCGCCGTCGGTTCGCCGTCGGTCTCGACGACGACCGCACAGTCCATCTCGATGTCCCCGACCGGCACCCACTCGCCGTCGTAGCGGACGTCCGTCGGGTGGTTGGTCGTCGAATAGAAGCCCGGCGGCACGACGCTGTCGGCCGGCGCCGGCTCCAGGGTCGCGTCCATCGGGTCCGCGGGGTTCGCGCCGTTCTGGTGGAGTTCGTGAACGATCGACTGCAGCGTCGCCTCGTCGTCGGCCTCCACCTCCAGGCGCGCGTACGACGTCTCGGTCTCGTGCCGCCCGATGGCGAACTCCTCGACCTCGAAGGAGCCGCCCATGTCCATAATGATCGTGAAACAGGTCTCCATCATCCCCGAGTCGATGATGTGTCCCTCTAGCTCGACCGTGCGCGCAACCGTCATGCACGCACCATAGAGGGTGTCCGCCAAGACCGTTTGGGTCGCGTCATACGGTCGTTCGTGAGTCTACTGCCGGACGTGATTCCGTTCCCACCCGGATAGCGCTCAGCATCTGAGACAACCGAACACCCCAGTCTGAGCATCACTCGGAGTAACATAGTCACGTCCGGCAGTATATTTTCGGGACTGCCTCCTCATCAGTGCTTTCGAACCAACCGAATGTGCGACTGAGAAAAATACCACACTGAAACCGATCGGACGTGTGATGATTTAAAATATTGCAGAAGGATTTTCAGTGATGCGGGACAAAATACAGATATGATACGACGCCTCCTCTGCCGTGTGCGCGCCCGGGTCGCGTCGTTCTGGGACCTGGAGGATCCGGAGGAACGCATCGAAGGGTCGGGGGAAGTCTACCTCGATCCGGCGTACAACAGCCGGTACGAGGGCGAGCGCGAACTCCAGAAGCAGGCGACCCTCGACGCCGAGGTGGACGAGGAGGTCCGCTCGCCGCCGGACGACGGGCGGTGAATCACATCCGGGTGTATATCACTCCGGAAGCTCCACGTCCTCGACGTGGTCCAGCATCCACTGGAGGTGGTCGTGGAGGCGCCGTCTCCCGCCCTCCGAGAGCGCGTACACGTCGTGGATGCCCTCGGTTCTCGTCTCGACGAAGCCGGCGTCCTCCAGCGCGTCGAGCGCGCCGTAGAACGATTTCGGGTCGATGCGGGTGTCGTAATGGGATTCCAGGCGGGACTTCAGCGCCTGCGCCTGGCGCGGTTCCGCCGCCAGGAGGACGCAGATGTCCCGCCGCCGGCCGCTCTGGAGGAAGCGAGTCATAGCGGGTGATCGACTGGCGACGTATTCGGCCTTTCGACTGGACTCGACGGGGAGATCAACCTCAGATTTCTTGCTGTATACGTCATACTGGTGGCTGTACTTCTTTTACTCACCAGTCGCTGCTCTCTGCGGAGACAGACCCGTTCCGCCTGGATTCTCAATTCGAGTGTTCACGTACGTACAGCCACCAGTATCAGCATCTACCGAGACGCATCCTTTTATCCCTCGGTCCGTTAGCGTGCCGTAGATGGACCAGGAGTACGGCCTGCTCGACACCGGCGAGGCGCCGCCGGGCGACGAGTGGGAGGAGATCGACTACACGGACACCGAGGCGGACCGGATCGCCCGCGAGCGCGACCGGGAGTTCGACGAGTTCCGCAAGCGGATCAAGGACGCCGACCAGTTCAAGGTCGAGGCGTCGGTGTTCGACGACGCGACCTACGGCGCGCTGTACAAGCTGGTCCAGGACGGCCACCTCGACGCGTTCGGCGGCCCCATCTCGACGGGCAAGGAGGCCAACGTGTACACGGCGCTGGCTGGCGACCGCGAGGCGCGTCGCGCCTCGGAACAGCCGAGCGGTGACGGGGAGGAGCCGCGAGGCCACGAGGTGGCAGTCAAAATCTACCGGATCAACGCCTCCGATTTCACGGAGATGGGCGAGTACCTGGAGGGCGACCCCCGGTTCGAGCGCATCCAGAACGACAAGAAGGCGATCGTCATGGCCTGGGTCCGCAAGGAGTTCGCCAACCTCCGGCGCGCGGTCGAGGCCGGCGTCCGCGTCCCCGAACCGGTCGCGGTCGAGCGCAACGTTCTCGTGATGGAGTACCTCGGCACCGCGGAAGGCCGCGCCAAGCGCCTGGCCGAAGTCCACGTCGAGAACCCCCGGACTGCCTATGAGGTCGTCCGCGAGTACATGACCCGGCTGTACGACGCCGGCATCGTCCACGGCGACCTCTCGGAGTACAACGTCGTCGTCGACGAGTCACAGCTGTACGTCATCGACGTCGGCCAGGCCGTGACGATCCACCACCCCAACAGCGAGGAGTTCCTCGAACGGGACTGCTACAACGTCGCGAACTTCTTCGCCCGCCAGGGCGTCGACACCAGCGAGGGCGACCTGCTGGCGTACATCCACGACCACACTGCGCCGCTCGAGGAGTAATCGTCACAGGAGGAGGAGGATCTGTACTGATACTGATTGTTGTGAGTATTTTCGGCACCAGATCGCAGTAGCGGCGGTTTCACGGCCCGAAACTGGCGTCTGGCGAATACCCGGCGGTAGACAGTCACGATAATCGGCTGTATATCGGATTGCGACAGGTTTTTTGCCGGAAGATCCACAGCCAGGCCTATGACCCAACTGTCGACGACCCGTCGGCGACTCCTCGCGACGGGCAGCGCTGCGTCGCTGGCTGCGCTTGCCGGCTGTAGTGGCATCCTCGGCGGCGGTGACGACGATGCATCTGGCGACCTGGACGCGGTGCCGGCCGATACCGAACTTATCGCGTCGGTCGACGTCCAGCAGGTGCTGAACGACGACCTGCTGGCCGAACGTCTCCGCGATATGGGGAAGATGGACGGTACCGTCGGCGAGGTGCCGACGATGGACGAACTGCTACAGCAGGTCGAGGCGGAGCTGGGGCTGGACCCCCGCGGCCTCTCGATGGCGTTGCTGTTCACCACGAGCAGCGGCGACGAGTCGGGCGGCGCCATCATCGAAGCCGACTGGAGCGAGAGTGACCTCGAGGCGGCACTGGAGAACGAACAGCCCGTCGAGACGGCGACCTATCAGGATCGGACGGTATACGAGACGCCCGACGCCGCCGTCGGCGTCCTCTCGGAGGGGCAGTACGTCGTCGGACTTCCCGACGGTGTCCGGGGGAGCATCGACGCCGCGACGGGGAACGGACCCTCGGTCGACAATGCCGCGGCAACGGCCTACGAAGACGCCCCTGACGGCTACGTCCGGTTCGGGTTCGCGCCGCCGGCGGACGCGGGCGAACCCGTCGCGGGCGGCGGTGGGGCCGCCCAGGATCTCCAGCGTGGTTCCGGTGCACTCTACGCTGGAGGCGGGACCCGGGGTGCCGAAATACACCTCGAGTTCGGGTCGAGCGAGACTGCCAGCCAGACGGTGACAGCCATCGAGGCCGGCCTCGCCCGGGCCGGCAGCGAGATCAGCTCCGGGATGTCGCCCGAACTCGGCCAGGAGTTCAAGGGGATCCTCGAATCGACAGACGTGTCGCAAGACGGCTCGACCGTCACCGTCGAGATGACCGACACAGACGGCTGGCTCCCGGTCGCGATCTCCGCCGTGCTGGCCTCGTTCGTGCTCGGATTGGGCGGCCAGCGACAACAGCGCCCGGCGCCACAGGCGGGGTTCGAATTCGACTACGACGACGCCGCCGGAACGGTGACGATCACACACACCGCTGGCGATACGATCCGCGCCGATCGGCTGTACGTCTACGGCGATGCCGTGAACGGGTCGTGGCTCGACCTCGGCGGAGACGCCTCCGGTACCGTCGACGGCGCGCCGGGGGTCGTCGCCGGCGACAGCCTCACCGTCGACGCCGATCCAGGCGCGAGGGTCGACCTCATCTGGGAAGGCACAAACAGGACGGTGACACTCGCGACGTTCGAGGTTCCAGGCTGAAACGGGCGGAGACCGATCAGGACGGCTCCGAGCGGTCGGCGCGGTGTTCGCTGATGAGGCGGTCGACCATCTCGGCGCTCTGCTGGCGCTCGCGTTCCGCAGCACGCTCCTCCCAGTCGGCGATGGCGTCCTCGATCTCGGACTCGCGGGCGACGGCGAGTTCGTCGACCTCCTGGACGGTCACGAGGTCGGCGGGCGCAACGGGGATCTCGCGCTCGAACAGCACGCGGTCGGCCATCTCCGAGAGCTGTCCGTTCCGGAGGACAACCTTCGGGTCGACGTCGGCGAGCCGTTCGGCGGTCGAGCGGCCGGCGCCGCTGGCGTCCCGCAGCAGGATGACGTCGTCCTCGGCGAGGCCGAACCGCTCGTTGGCCGCCTCGATGTCGTCGGTCGTGAACTGTTCGATCACCTTCACCGGCACCAGCCCCGCCTTCTTCTCGGCGACGTCGGCGAAGTTCGAGTGATCGAGCTTCCAGAGTGCCTTCAGCCGGTCGAGCTTGCCCTCCAGCTCCTCGACCGTCTCGCGCTCGCTCTCGAGTTCGCGCTCCAGGCGGTCGTTCTCCCGCTCCAGGCGGGTCACCTCGCGGCGCTCGCGGGCCTCGCGGCGCTCCTCCCTGCGGGCGTTCGAGAGCTCGTCCTCCAGTTCGTCGATGCGGTCGTCCTTGGCCTCGATGGTCTCCTCCAGCGTCTCGACGTGGTCCTGGAGGCGCTCGACCTGGCCGTCGAGCTGCTTGATGCGGCGCTCCTCGGCCGTGAGTTCGCGCTCGACGTGTTCGTGCTGCTCCTCGTCGTCGGCGTCGTCGTCCTGCAGGTCCTCGAGCACCGCCTCGACGGGCTCGTCGTCGGCGATCACCCGCGAGAGCACGGTCCCGAGCTCCTGGCGGGGCGGCACCTTCGCCGCCACGCGCTCGAACTGGTCGACGTGGGCGTCGTAGGCGCCGAGCGCGGCGGCGATGGCGTCGCGCTCGTGGTCGTTGTCGTAGCCGACCTCGCGGGTCCGGTGTTTTTTCACGTCCACGGGGAGGTCGCGGTCGGGGGTCCAGCCGGCGGCGTCGAAGCTCCGGCGGATCTTCTCGACGGTCCCGGGCATCGGCGTCACGTCCGCGGCGACGAGCAGCGGGCGGCCGCGCTCGACGATCCACTCGATGACCGCCGCGGTGTCCGCCGTCCGGGTACTCAGCACGTCCAGCACCTCGCCCTCCAGCCCGAGGACCGCGACGGCGGTGGTCGTCCCGGGATCGATCCCGACGATGACGTGCTCGCGGCGCTTCGCCAGCGGCCGGAACTCGATGCCGTCCCGGCGCTTGCGCTCGATCTCTACCCGGACGTCGCCCGATCGTCCGGCCGACACCGGGATCTCCTCCGGCCGCACTTCGACGGTGAAGATCGCGTTCGAGAAGCCGCCGTACTTCTCGGTCACCTCCCGCTCGTATTCGAGACCTGCGTCGTCGAGTTCGGACTCGACCTCCCGCGTGCGGCGCTTGACCGAGCCGTGGATACGGCGGGTGTAGCGGTCCTCGCTCCAGCCGCCGCCCCCGCCCGTCGAGCGCCCGCGGGCGACCTTCACCTCGGTCGTGTCGGTAAAGGCTGTCACCTCGTGGCCGACGTTCGCGGCCGCCAGCCGGGCGGCTGCCTCGGCTTCCTGCATCGGGTCCTTGCCGTAGGGGACGCCGTGCCGGGAGGCCACCCGCGAGAGGGGTTCGGGCTGTTCGGCGCCGGTGACCTGGACGAAGCGGGTCCCCGCCGGGAGCGAGCCCAGAAAGTGGATCAACGCGTCTTTGTTCTCGGCCAGTTCGTACATGTTGTCCGTCGCGAGAAGCGCCGGCTCCTCCTCGTCGATGCGCCGGCGGAGTTTCCGGTAGCTGACGACATCGCGTTCGATCTCCTCGCCGTCGAACACGACGAGGGCGTAGGAGGGCGAATCGCCACGCACGTCCCCGCTCTGGATATCCACGCCGAAGATGACTGCGTCGAGAGCTGCCGTGCGGGTGCTCACGACCGGGCACTAGGGAGCCAGCTATCATAAATCTGCACCACTCGGAGTAACAGAGTCACGTCCGGCAGTATCAGCCGGTTCGGCTACGTAGCGGTCTGTACAGGTACAACACGGAATGGTCGACTCCTAGAAATGTTCTTGGGCGGGGGGAGAGCAACGGGCACACATGGCCCAGCGCACACCGGCGGCCCGAGACGGCGACCAGCTAGCAAGGACGGTGCCCCGACAGGGCGACCGACACCACCGCGTCGACGGCGACCGTGCGATCTGCCCGCTCTGTGGGGTGGAGACGGCGGACGCCCGAGCGCTTTATACCCACCTGCAGACGGGACACCGCAAGAGCACGCTCGCGGGGATGGTGCTCCGGGGGTAGCCGACTACTCGTCGTCGATCGGCAGTTCGGGTTCGTAGCCGACGGCGTCGATGACGGCCGCAAGCACCGCGTTGACCTGCTCGCCGGTTTCGACGCTCATCTGGAAGTCGGCGTCGTCGAACTCGCCGCGTTCGCCGTCGTCGAGGCGGTCGATCTTGTTGTGCACCGAGAGCACGGGGACGTCGAAGCGCGCCGCGACGTCGTCCCGGAGCCCGCGCTGGTCGTCTAGAGGGTAGCCGCTGGCGCCGCTTGGGTCGAGGACCACGAGGACGGCGTCGGCGGCGTGTTCGAGCGCGCTGACCGCCTGTGATTCGGCGTCGTTGCGCTCCTCCGGCGGACGATCGAGCAGCCCGGGCGTGTCGATCAGCTGGTAGCGGATGTGCTCGTGTTCGGCGTGGCCGACGTGGATCTGCGTCGTGGTGAACGGGTAGGTCGCCTCCTCGTTGCTCGCGCGGGTGACGCTGTTGACGAACGATGACTTGCCGACGTTGGGGGAGCCGGCGACGACGATCGTCGGCTCGTCGGGCCGGATGTCCGGCAGATCCCGGAGCTGTTCACGGGCCTCTGACACCGCCCGGAGGTCGTCGTCGATCTCCTCGACGACGTCAGCGAGGCGGGCGAACGCCTGCTTGCGGAGCTTGCGGGCCGTCTCCTCCTCGCCATGCAGCCGGCGCTCGTACTCCTGGCGGATATCGGTGGCTTTCCGGCTCGCCCAGCCGACCTCGTTGAGGTGCTGGCGGAGGTCGTCCGCGCCCACGATCGCGTCCGCGAGGTTGTCGTAGAAGGGGTCCAGCGCGTCGAAGTCCGGCCACGCCGTGACGACGTTCTCCAGGTTGTCGGAGATGATGTTGGCGGCAGTCATGAGCATCGACTGCTGGGCGTCGACACCGGACTTCGCCCGGCCCGCCCGCGCCGCCCGGGAGAACGCCTTGTCGATGAGTTCCTCGGCGTAGGGCGTCGTCGGCAATGACTCGAATGGATGGCTCATTGGCCTCCTGTAGACTGTGCGACCGTAAAAGGCCGTTCGTTGGCGGATTAGACGGGCAACGCCAGTGCAGGCACGCCGTATGTCAATTGCCGCCGGCGGCAATACTTCCACAGTGACCGGCGCAGGACCCGCAGAGCGACCGCCACTCCGATCAGTGCGTAGTTGTCGGTACTACAGGATCTGCCTAACTGTTTAGCAATTAGACTGAAAAGTCGCACCGAGCAGTGTCTAAACGTAATAAAATGGTACGAACTGATCAGCGAAGCATACCGGAGCGGATCGGTGCAGTCACGGTCACAGCGGTACTCCTTCTCTCGGTCGTGTCATTCGGCGGCCTGTCGGGCGGGATCGCGGCACAGGAAGGGCCAGCCGAGGGCCCGCTGACGACCGACGTCCAGCCGGGTGACGCTGGCGTCGAGAACGACTTCACGTTCGCGTTCAACGCCAGCGAGATCAGCGACGAGCGGAGCGTGCTGGATATCCGCATCAACTTCAGCGAGGTCAGCGGCGTCGACGCCTCGGCCATCGCCGAGGACGATGTCACCATCGAGGGCGAGGACACCGGTACGCCCAGTGTCGACGCCACCGCCGAGGCAGCACCCGGTGTGCTCGTCGTAACGTCTTCGGACACGTTCACCCTCGACAACGAGGGCGGCGTGCTCACCGTCAACGTCAGCGGCGTCGAGGTGAGCAACGAAGGGACGTTCGACAGCGAAGTCGAGTTCCTCGACGACGAGGAGGGCGACGTGATCGCTTTCGGCTCCGATCAGTACGAGATCGGCGAAGGGAGCCAGAATCCGGCCGCGTTCGACGTCCAGATCACCGACACCAACAGTCCCGTCACGGCGGGTGAGCCGGTGACCGTCGACGCCGAGATCCAGAACACTGGCGACGTGTCGGCGACCCAGACGATCGACCTCACGGTCGACGGTCTCGGCAGCGACGACGTGACTGTCTCGCTCGACGGCGGTCAGTCCACGACCGAGACGCTCTCGGTCGAAACAGCCGAGGGCGACGCCGGAACTTACACCGCGACAGTCGCCTCGGTGGACGCTTCGGCCAGCACGACCGTCGAGGTGCAGGCTGGCACGACCGAAGGGCCGCTGACGACGGAGGTGAGCCCGGGTGAAACTGGCGTCGAAAACACGTTCACGTTCGCGTTCAACGCCAGCGAGATCAGCGACGAGCGGAGCGTCCTGGACATCCGCATCGACTTCGACGAGGCGAGCGGTGTCGACGCCGCAGCCATCCCGGAGGACGACGTCACGATCGAGGGCGAGAGCACCGGCACCCCTGGCGTCGACGCCACCGCCGAGGCAGAATCGGGCGTGCTCGTCGTGACCTCCTCGGACACGTTCACCCTCGACAACGAGGATGGGCTGGTGACCGTCACGATCAGCGGCGTCGAAGTCGGGGCTGACGGGAGTTTCGCGAGCGAAATCGAGTTCCTCGACGACGAGGAGGGCGACGTGATCGCCTTCGGCACGGACGGGTACCCGATCGACGAGGGCGAGTCGGGCGACGGGCCGCCGCCAGTCGTCGGTGACGATCCGCCGCAGGACCTCAACGGTGACGGACTTTACCGTGACATCGACGGCGACGACGAGTTCACGATCGGCGACGTCCAGCTGTTCTTCCGGAACCGCAACTCGGCTGTCGTCCAGAGCAACGCCGCCGCGTTCAACTTCGACAGCGAGGCCACCGTCGAGGTGACGATCAGCGACGTGCAGGCGCTGTTCCTCGACTCGCTGGACAGCGAGTAGGCCAGAGGCTTGCCCGGTCGGATAAAACTACCTCATACTGTCGGACGTGAGTACGTGGAGAGTTCTACCCCGGAACCATGCTGATAGTGATTATTGGAGTCGTTCTCATACTGGTGGCTGTAATTCGTTTACTCACCAGTCGCTGCTCTCTGCGGAGACAGACCCGTTCCGCCTGGATTCTCAATTCGAGTGTTCACGTACGTACATTCAGGGCGGAGAGGAAGTCACCGCCGGTCGGCCAGTTCCTCGCGCAGGTCCGCCACCGTCATGTCTTTCATCGAGAGCAACACGAGCAGGTGGTAGACGATGTCGGCGGCCTCGTGAGCGAGGTCGTCGCGCTCGTCGTCCTTGGCCGCGAGGATCAGTTCGGTCGTCTCCTCGCCGAGTTTCTCAAGCACCGCGTTCTCGCCTTTCTCGTGGGTGAACAGCGACGCCGTGTACGAATCCTCCGGGAGGCGATCCTTGCGGTCCTCGATCACCGCGAACAGTTCGTCGAGAACCTCGTCGGCGCTCGCGTCCCTCGCATCCGGGTCGTCGGCAGTCGAGTCGTCAGCCATGCCCGTCCCATCGCGTGCTGGTGCCTTCATACCGTCGAAGCGGATCCTTTCCACCGCCAAGAAATTCACGACAAATTTACACAGAAGATACGCCAGCCTTCACGTCGTCAAAGAAGGCGAGGTCGTGAATCCGGGAGTCGGGCGTCAGTTCGGGATGGAACGCGGTGCCGATGACTGGCCCCTGACGGACTGCCACCGGGCGGTCGTCCCAGGTTGCCAGTACCTCGACATCCTCGCCGACGGACCCGACGACCGGCGCGCGGATGAACACCGCCGGGAACGGGTCGTCGAGGCCGATGACGTCGAGTGGCGCCTCGAAGCTGTCCCGCTGGCGGCCGAAGGCGTTGCGCTCGACGGTCACGTCCAGCAGGTCGAGCGTGTCCACGCGGTCGTCGTTGGCGTCCGTGCTGAGGAGAATCAGGCCCGCACAGGTCGCCAGCAGCGGCTTGCCGGCGGCGACGTGGGCCTCGATCTCGGGCGCAATCCCCTCGCGGTGGACCAGCCGCGAGATGGTCGTCGACTCGCCGCCCGGCAACAGCAGGGCGTCGCAGTCGGGCACCAGCCCCGACTCGCGGATCTCGACGACGCTGGTCTCGGTCCCGTGGGCGGCCCCCGCCCGCTCGATCGCCTCGGCGTGCTCGCTGACGTCACCCTGGACCGCGACCACGCCAGCCTGCAGTGTCATGTACACGGCTAGCCGCTACAACTGAAAAAACCACTCGATCCTCGCGCGCGCCTGGACGGACGTGGCGTGCGCCATCCGTGTGCCACCGTGCCACAAACCAGATCCGTCGAAAACCGGACAAACCTGTAGCGAGGTGGCGGAGATCTACAACGGTAAAGGGGCAAGTAGAAACTGCCTCTCTGCTAGTCGTCTGCCGGTTTTTCGGATTTCTCGTCCAGATCGTTCTCTGCTGGTGGTGCTGTGTACAGCACGCCTCGGCTCGCACTATGTCGTGTCATACCACAGCAGTCCCGATTCTCACTGATAAAGCCCACCCTAAGAGAGACTTAAGAGTAATAGGTGTATCGAGACGGCGAGTTATACTCGCCTGGAGAGGAACAACTGTGGGTAATACCCGGTCCGGACCGGGTCCACGGAGGGCGCTCGGGAGCGCCAGGGTGTGCGAGGCCCCGAAGTCGATCGTACCGAAACCTGACGAGCGAAACACACAAGACCGGCGAGAGCAATCGTTCGCGTATGACCAGTGAACAGTGGATCGCGATCTTTTTCACCGTCCTGATGATCGGATCCGCGATCGCGTTCGGCGCCGTCAGCCTCATCTGATAGTGATTATATCGCTCTCGATCACCGCCCGGGGTTTCGCCGCCGTCGGACCCGGGTTCCCGGCGCCGTAGAGCGTTCTTAATCGGGGTCATCCGGTACCGAAAACTCTTTTCGTGAAATTCCCTTACTACGGTTCGATGACCCAACAACTGCCGGACGTGCAGGCGTCCAGTCCGGAGGTGTCGGTCGGCCTCAACCGGGTCGGCGTCACCGGCGTCGAGAAGCTCGTCAAAGTCGCCCGCCCCGACAAGCGGCCGCTCATTCTCATGGCCGAGTTCGAGGTGTTCGTCGACCTCCCCTCTTGGCGGAAGGGCGCGGACATGAGCCGCAACATGGAGGTCGTCGACGAGACGCTGGAGGCGGCGGTCAGCGAGCCGGCCTACCGCGTGGCGGACGTCTGCGGCAACGCCGCAGAGCGGCTGCTGGAGAAACACGAGTACACCACGAAAGCCGAAGTGCGCATGGAGGCGGAGTACATCATCCGCGAGCAGACCCCCGCCTCCGAGCGCCAGACGCAGAGTTCGGCGGACATCATCGCCGCCGCGACCGCGACCGACGAGGGCACCCGCGAGGAGATTGGGGTCACCGTCACCGGGATGACCGTCTGCCCCTGCTCGCAGGGGATGTCGACCAGCCGTGCCCGCGAAACCCTCCGGGGACTGGAGGTCGAGGACGAGGTTATCGACGAGTTCCTAACTGAAGTGCCACAGCCGGGCCACTCCCAGCGGGGCCACGCGACCGTCACGATCGAGAGCAACGGCGCGCCCGAGGTGAACTTCTTCGACCTCATCAACATCGCCCGCGACGCGATGAGCGCGCGCATCTACAACCTCGCCAAACGCCCCGACGAGGACCACATGACCGTCGAGGCCCACCGCGACGCCAAGTTCGTCGAGGACTGCGTCCGCGCGATGGCCGAGGGCGTCGTCGACCAGTACCCCGACCTCCCCGACAATGCCGTCGTCACGATGAAACAGTCAAACGACGAATCGATCCACCAGCACAACGCTCACGCCGAGCGCGTCGCCGAATACGGACAGTTGAAAGCCGAGTTGAACGGTGACGGCGCGAACTGATCGGCGGTCGGTTCCCACCGACCCGTCGTAACTGAAAGGCTGGTTTGTATTACCGGCATCCCTTTTATGAATAATTCTTTTAGAAAGGGTATGGACAGGCGTCGCTATCTGCTCTCCACGGTGGCACTGCTACCAGTAGTTGCAGGATGCACGATGGGGAATGATACCACAGAGGACTCCGAATCAACCCCGACGCCGTCACCCGAGGATGTGCCGACGGCGGACGGTAGACCGACGCCTGAGCCGCCGCCCGGCAAGTTCGAGTCGATAGATGAGGAGGCTGTCTGGGCGTTCGAACCCTCGACCGAGATTCAGTCATACGCACTGGGAGAGGACATATACGTCGAGACGGCCCGGTCCCTTGCCAGGGTGTCACCTACGGGAGCGCTCGAGTGGACCGTCGACTCTCCGTCGGAGACGTACAATCTGTCAGTGAATGGGGGCTCAATCTACTCTACGGCGTTCGGTGGCAGTGTCACTGCTCGCGATACCACATCCGGGGAGCGACAGTGGAACCAAAAACTCGATACGGGCCAGTTGGTACTGACCGAGGTCACCGAGGGAACGGTCTTCGCTCACGTCACCAACGACGATCCGGGCGTATTCCCGCTTTTTGCGTTGGACGCTGACACCGGCGCGGAGCGCTGGCGGACGGAGACGGGGATGGTGATGCGGTCAGCTGTCTCGCACGGGCGCTGTCTCACCTGGTCGACGGTTGACGGCCTCTCAGCGTTTGGCGTCGATACCGGCGAACGGCAGTGGAGAGACGATCCAATCAGCAGTGGATACGCCCGGTCTCTGCTGACCGTCGGCGACGTTCTTTGTGTCTCCATCGAGGGAACGGTGTTCGGATACGCGCTCCCGGGGGGGACGAAACGCTGGGAACTGTCGGTACCGGACAACGTCGAGATCGTTCGAAAAGCGCCGTCCGGTTTCAGCTACCCCAACCGGATCTACGTCGCGGACGACAGTGGCAACCTGCTCGCCGTCGAGACGACCAGCGGCGTCGAACTGTGGCTGACGGGTCCAAAGGGGAAGCCGGCTTCCGGCTATCCGGGGCTAGCTATCGGCCCGAAATCGGTCGTTCACCGAACTGAAAACGTTCTCACCGCATACGATAGCGTGGACGGAGACCGACGCTGGGCGCATTCGACCGACATCCACGCCGAGCCCGGACAACCCGTCGTGGCGACAGATACCATCTATCATCCCGTTGTCCGTGACGATGGAACCCTCGCGGTGAACGTGTTCGACCTGGAGACCGGACGGCGCCGATGGCTCGCACGGATCGGCTCCGGGGAGTACCCCCCGCGTCCGATCGGGGTCCGCGGTGGGCACCTCCTTCTCAAATCTGCGGACACGATCTACGGCGTTCCGACTGACGGCGACGGCGCAGCAACCCAGTAGCAGACAGGTATACACAGGAAAAGCTTCATTGTCGGTTGTAAACGACGTATACATATGGGGACGAAGACGATCCGACTGGATGAGGATGTCTACGAGCGGCTCAAGTCCGAAAAGCGGGACGACGAGACGTTTTCGGAGGTCGTCAATCGGCTCATAGGTGACTGGTCGCTGCTCGATCTGGCTGGAACTGCGACCGAAGCGGAGACAGCCCGCCACAGAGAGATCCTCGAAGCAGCCGAACAGAACGCAACGCAGGACCGCGAGGGGTTGCTGGAGCAGTTCGGGATTGAGCGGGAATGATCCTGGACACCGATTTTCTGATCTCGCTCAGGGACGGGGACGACGGTGCAGTTGAACTCGCAGCTGAACTCGAACAGTCGGCAGTCCCCTGACGTATTCCGAGCATCGTCCTCGCCGTGCCATGGCCAGTCAGTATTTGCCGCTCCAGTCAAAGGGGCGCGTATGGAAACTGCAGTCGTCTGGTTCCGCGACGACCTCCGGGTGGACGACAACCCGACGCTGGCCGACGCCGTCGCGGCGGCCGGGGAAGTCGTCCCACTGTACGTGTTCGACCCCCGCACCCGTGGCGAGACGCGCTACGGCACCGGGAAGCGCGGCACCCACCGCACCCGGTTTCGCCTGGAGAGCGTCGCCGACCTGCGCGCGTCGCTGCGCGGGCGCGGCGGCGACCTGTTCGTCCGCGAGGGTCGCGTCGAGGACGTCGTTCCCGCAGTCGCGGGCGCGGTCGGCGCTGACGCCGTGTTCGCACAGACGAAGCCAGCTACGGAGGAACTGAAAGCCGAGTACGGCGTTCGAGATGCGCTCCCCGATAGCGTCGATTTCCGCCGCCGGTGGACCCACACGCTGTACCACATCAACGACCTGCCGACCCGCTACGACCGGATCGACGACACGTTCACGCCCTGGCGCAAGGAGGTCGAGGACGGCGCCGCGGTGCGCGATCCGGTGCCTGCACCTGAAACCGTCCCGGCGCCCGACAGCGTTCCGTCGCCGGCGACGCTACAGGCGGAATCCGCCGATTCGCCGGTCGCAGACGTTGCTGGCGATCCCGGCGACATCCCGACCCTTGCCGACTTGGGGTACGAGGAGTCGCCGACTGACGACCGCGCAGTCCTGCAGTTCGAGGGTGGCGAGACGGCGGGCAAGCGCCGCGTCGAATCGTACGTCTGGGATGGCGATCACCTCCGGGAGTACAAGGAGACCAGAAACGGGCTGCTCGGCGCGGACTACTCCTCGAAGGTCTCGCCCTGGCTGGCCGCGGGTTGTCTCTCGCCGCGGTGGCTCCACCGCGAGGTGCAGCGCTACGAGGAGCGACGCGTCGCCAACGATGACACCTACTGGCTGGTGTTCGAACTCGCCTGGCGGGACTTCTTCCAGTTCCAGTTTCTCAAACACGGCGCCGACTTCTTCGCGCCGAACGGGATCCGGGACGTCGAGAAACGCTGGGACCGCGACCGCGCGGCGTTTTGCCGGTGGGCGGGCGGCGAGACGGGCATCCCGTTCGTCGATGCCAACATGCGGGAGCTGAACCGGACGGGCTACATGTCCAACCGCGGCCGCCAGAACGTCGCTTCCTTCCTCGCAGACGCGCTGGGGATCGACTGGCGGTGGGGGGCAGCGTACTTCGAACAGCGGCTGGTCGACTACGACGTGGCCTCGAACTGGGGCAACTGGGCGTACCAGGCCGGGGTCGGCAACGACTCGCGTGACAACCACTTCGACGTCCTCTCGCAGGCCGAGTACTACGACGACGATGCCGCGTACGTCCGGACGTGGCTGCCGGCACTCGACGACCTGCCGCCCCAGTACGCTCACCGACCCTGGCGGATGGACGACGACGAACAGGCCCGCTACGGCGTCGACCTCGGCGTCGACTACCCCGAACCGATGATCGACATTGAGGCGCGGTACGCGGAACTCCGGAACCAGTGAGCTGAAGGGTGCAGCCGGGGTGCTCAGGATCGCGTCTAAAAAAGAGAGCCTGAACCGAGTCTCGTGAATTCGACCCGTGGTCAGTAGAGGGAGTAGAGTAACCGCTGGGCTGTCCTGTCTATCAGAAATTCAGCAGAATAGCCGTAAAGATGTAGAGGGTGGATTCAGCAGCGAGGTATTGTAGGGAATGGGATAGAACTGTGCCGACGAATTGCGGGCGTGGTTTCTGCACTCGATCTAGTGGTACGTCGTGCGACACCGCTTTCACCGCTGCCCAGCAGCCGATCAACGGCGGGAGCAATCCGTTGTATTCCCCTTACTCTTCACGGCTGGCGAGCCCGTCGGTCAGCGACCCGCTGCGATCCGGGCGATCATGGGGCGCTGGATGCCACGTTTTTCGACCGTGAAGCGGCATCCAGCCACTACGTCAACCGGTCGGATCGCCACATAAGGACGCTGAAAACGACGGCCTTGGTCGACACAGAGTCGTGTGCCGTGCTTGATTTGCACTGTTCGGCACACTGGCCCCACGATACACAGGTAGGCCGTCGGGTAGCACTGCGCAAGACCGACGAAATCGAGAGTCTCGCCGGGGACAAAGGCTACGACGACCAGTCATTGCGGGACGCACTCCGTTCCAAGGGCGTCCGGCCAGTCATCAGGCACCGACTGTTCGCGCACTACGATCACGCCCACAACGCACGGTTGGACAGCGATCTCTACGGGCAGCGCTGGATGGCCGAGACGGCGTTTTCGGCGATCAAGCGTCGATACGGATCCGCTGTCAGACCGAGCGCATGGTACCGTGAGTTCCGAGAACTGGTGCTGACTGTCGCCGTCTACAACCTCGAACAAGCCATCAAAGGGTGATCGCTACGCTATCTGTGGATTCAACAAGGCACTTCATAGAGAATTGCCTCGATGTTCTCTCAGAAATCCGTCAGAACCCGTTAGAATCAATTTCTGAGCTCGCGGACTCTCTCGATCGCCCGTATTCTGGTGTCTACGACGACGTGGTGCTACTCTCCGAGCACGGGCTAGTATCCCTGGAGAAGAATTCCTCGCGAGGCTCGAAACCCACGTGCTCCATCTCACAGCAAATTTCGGCCTACTGCACAATTTTCAGTCACCAAGAGTCACAATCCAGATGACACGCTGCGATAGTTGATTATCTTCATTCTCACTGTTGTTTTGATAAGTACGGCGGTAGGGCACCTCGATATAAATTGAGGCACTGTCGCCCACCCCATCTGGAATGATATACTTTTCTTCGATGGAATCTTCCGGAGATAACTTGCTCCACTCCATACTGAGTGTTATCGAGTCTTCATTAGTCCAAGCCGGATATGCGTACCCGTTATCGTTAATGATGTCCTCATTGCCCTTGTAATATTCGTTGCCAAGTAATTGATGTTCACCGTCCCAAGCTAGTAAAATACCGAAATGTGGCCTACCTACATGACCCAGTTCGTAGTCTTCTTGACCTACGTTTTGGACTCTCAACGTAAGTTCTCCATCAGTAAGTGATGAATCTAATGTTAGCACTCTATCAAACTCAACGACGTTATTTCGAGACCCGACAGCTATTTCGATCCCGAAAACAGTGTCTCCGTATTCTACCCACGTATTTCCGCCTTCTAGCCCTCCTTCTTCCCTTTCTTCTTTCACTGGATAGTACGTTTCCCGTGTGATCGCGAGAATTGCTTCGCGATGTTCGGCTGGTTCAAGTTCTGATAGCGATCGTGAATCATTAGGAGGATCACCGTCTCGTGTATATGCTGTGATTGTTTGAATTCCCATCCCCTCCGCGGGGTAATATTCAGCAATGTCGTGAATTGTCTGGCGAGATTGATCAGGTTCTAAACTTGAAAGATCCTGAGGCTCAGAACTATCTGACTCAAGGCAACCGGCGATACCAGCACTTACAAAACTTCCAGTACTTACTAATATCCAGCGTCGTGAATGTTCCATAAGAGACATTGGGGCGGGAATATTAAAAACGATTCGGTGAATAAAACTACTGTTTTAGAGATGCGATTAATGGATGGTCCCGATAGTCCTCCCGAAGCTCCTCGTTCGTGAACAGCGCGTGGATTTGCTTGTGGCAGGGCCGGCAGAGGTCGACCGTCGGGCTCTCGGCGCGGCGCTCGGGCCGGAGGTGGTGCTCCTGGATCACCTGTGGATCGTCGATCCGCTCGTCGGGGATCGAGCGCCGGCAGAGCGCACACGTCGTGGGCATGTATCCTCGGGCGTCGAATCGTGCGCGTCGGTCACAGATTACAGCCGCAGGACGTCGGACTCCGCCCAGAGCGGGTCAAACGTCTCCTGAACGTTGGTCGCGAACTCGGTGTCCTTGAGGTTGATCAGCGCGAACAGCTCGCGGGCGTCAAGCGGGTGGGGGACCTCGATGCAGACCTCGTGGTGGTCGAGCAGTTCGAAGGTGGTCGACACCTGCTCGTTCGTGCGGACCTCGAAGGGTGCAGCAGGACGGAGATGGTGACGCCGCGCTCCAGCGCCTCCTCGAGTTCGTCACCGATCCGCTCGCCCGCGGCCTTCAGATCGACCGTCGAGGTGGTGCCCGAGCCGACGAACACGATCTCGTCGTTGGCGGCGGCGATCCGCTCGGCGAGCAGGTCGACGGCCTCCTCGTCGCCCAGCGCGGCGGTCCAGAACGGCTCCTCGACGGGTTCGGCGATCTCCAGCTGTTGTTCGAGTTCTTCGGCGATCTCCTCGTACTGGGTGATCCTCTCCTCCAGCTCCTTGCGCTTGTCCGCGAGCAGCCGGTCGAGCGCCGTCTCC
The DNA here is from genome assembly GCA_003021015.1 of Halobacteriales archaeon QS_4_66_20. Classification (GTDB taxonomy): domain Archaea; phylum Halobacteriota; class Halobacteria; order Halobacteriales; family Haloarculaceae; genus Halovenus. The sequence goes on from PXRK01000040.1 coordinate 61,939, forward strand.
GGCTCGACGGCGACGTACTTCTTTGGCCGGCTGGCCGCCTGACTCCTGACGAGGTTTTTCGTCTCCAGGCTGTTCAGCACGTCGTAGATCCGTCCCATCGGGACGTCGCTCGACCGCGAGAGCTCCTTTGCCGTCGTCGCCCCGGTCTGGAGCAGCGATCGGTACGCGCGGGATTCGTACTCCGAGAGACCGAGATCCCTGAGACTGGCCATTACGGGTACCGTCTCGCTGCCGTGGTATAAACTCACCGGGTGTTTATTCACGTTGCCTCGGGCCAGGGTGGCCGAGGCGCATCGCCGGGCATACTGTTCCAGTCACCCGTCGCCAGTCAGCAGCGATTCCAGTTCGGCCGGTGAGTCGACGCGATCATCCTCGACGCCGTCGGTTACGACGCGCGCCTCACCGCGCGTCAGGTCCTGGGAGTCGGACCCGTCGTCGCTGCCGAGGGCGTGGCCGGCGGTGGCGGCGGCGTTGTGGTCGCTCGCCACGAGCGGCGCGACGACCGTCTCGTGGTCGGCCAAGCGGAGCGCGGCGCGGTGGAGGTCGCTGCCCGGCTCGGTCGCGACCTGGATGCAACGGGGCTCCTGCAGGCGGGCGGCGACCGTCGCGTAGCCCGCCACCTCGACGCCCATCCGCTCGCCCGCGCCGGCGAACGCCTCGACGGCCCGGCGGGCCGCTCGTCGGTAGCGGTCGTCGCCGGTGAGCAGCGCCAGGTCGAGCAGCGCGTCGGCAGCCTCGACGGCCGAATCCAGCGGATAGAGTGGGCGGTCGAGGAGCCCGGGGCCCTCGGCAGGCCCGTCACAGAACGCCCCCTCGCCGGTCTGGAGCTGTTCGACTGTCCAGTCGGCGACGGCGACGACGGGCCCGGGTTCGCCCAGCACCTCCCAGGAGGTCGTGAGGCCGGCGAGCAGGCGGGCCTGGTCGAGCAACAGACCGGACTCGCCGCTATCGTCGCCGTCGCGGTAGTGGGTGACCTCGCCACCGTCGACGAGGTGCTCACAGACGTACTCGCGGGCCTGGCGGGCGTACCGCGTCGCGTCGGCGTCGTCGGTGTAGGCGACGTACCGCAGCAGGGCGTCGACGGCCAGCCCGTTGCGGTCCGCAAGGACGGTGTCGTCGACGCTCGGCGGGTCGGCGTCCTCGCGGTCGGCGGGTTCGAGGGTGAAGTACGATTCGTCGCCGCCCTGGCTGGCGCCGACGGCGTCGCCGGTCCACAGCGTCGTGGTCAGGAACTCGACGCCGCGTTCGGCGGCCTCGCGGTACGAGTCCTCGCCGGTGTAGCGGTAGCCGTAGGCGAACGCCCGTACGAGGGCGGCGTTCTCGTCGGCGAGTTTCTCCCGGCGGGCGCCGCCCCAGTTTCGGTTGCGCGCGTAGCGGTAGAACCCGCCGTCGTAGGTGTCCAGCAGGTGGGTCTGGATGGCTTCCAGCGTCCGGGTGGCCTGGTCGGGCGCCCGGACGAGTGCGAATTCGATCGTACGAGGCAGCGGGAACTTGACGCCGGAGCCCCAGCCGCCGAACTCCTCGTCGAAGGTGCCCAAAAGCTGTTCGACCATGTGCTCCTCGATCCGGGCGTCGATGTCGCCCGCCGGCGTCGGGTCGTCCCGCAGTGCTCGGGGGATCGACCCCGCCTCCTCCCCGTTGCTGTCCCACGTCTTGCGGACGCTGTCGAGGATGCCCCGGAAGCCGTCGACGCCGAGGTGGGTGGCACCGGTCAGCACTTTTCCGGAGGGTGTGAGAAAGACAGTCGAGGGAAACCCGCCCATGTTGTAGCGTTCGCGGACTCGGGGGTGGCGGTCGGCGTCGACGCGCACGGGAACGAAGCCGTCGTTGATGTTCGCGGCGATGCGCGGTTCGTCGTACGTGGTGGTGTCCATCTCCCGGCACTCCGCGGACCACGACGTGACAAGGGCGAGTAGCACTGGTTTGGCCGCCCGGTCGGCGGCGTCGAAGGCCTTCTGGCCCCACTCGCGCCACTGGACTTTCGTCGCGTCCGCGCTCTCGGTCATATCCGTAGTTGGTTTCTGGTAGTTACACCTCTTCATACTGTCGGACGTGACTCTGTGGAATGGTCAGACACGCAAATCGGTGTATACAGTCAGACGTGATTCATACTGGTGGCTGTAATTCTTTTACTCGCCACTCTCTGCTACCTGAGGATACAGACCCTTTCCGCCTGGATTCTCAATTCGAGTTTTCACGTACTTACAGCCACCAGTATCAGTGAAGCTATGCCGTCCCAAATCCCGTTGTTCGGGGCATGACATAGCCGATGGACTGTCCTGGCACTGAACGGAGTCACGTCTGGCTGTATATGCACACAAAAAGCGGTGCGTTAAAACACTCGGAGGGCGAGACTGGAACTATGCTTCTCGAGGGGACCATCCTCAGGGGGCGCTCGTTTCAGCCGATCGAGGGCCGGATCGTCGTCGAGGACGGCCGGATCGAGGCGATCGAGGAGAGCGATGCGCGCAGCGACGACATTATTCTTCCGGCGTTCGTCAACGCCCACACCCACGTCGGGGATTCGATCGCGAAGGAGGCAGGCGAAGGGTTGACCCTCGAGGAACTCGTCGCGCCGCCGGACGGGCTCAAACACCGGCTGCTCGCGGAGGCCGATCGGTCGGAACTGGTCGACGCGATGGCCGAGACCCTCTCGTTCATGGAAGCTAACGGTACGGCAGCGTTTATCGAGTTCAGGGAGGGCGGCGTCGAGGGGGTCGAGGCCATCGAGGAGGCACTGCGCGGTGTCGACGTCGAATCGGTCGTCCTCGGCCGGGAATCGATCGAGGCGATGGAACGGAGCGACGGGTTCGGTGCGAGCGGCGCCAACGACGGCGAGTTCTCGCGGGAGCGTAACGCGACCGCTCGGGAGGGGAAGCTGTTCGGCATCCATGCCGGGGAGGTCGACAGCTCCGACATCAATCCCGCGATGGATCTGGACCCGGACTTCCTCGTCCACATGGTCCACGCCGAGGAGCTCCACCTCGAACGGGTGGCAGACAGCAACATCCCGGTAGTGGTCTGTCCCCGGTCGAACGCAGTCACGGACGTGGGGCTGCCGCCGGTGAGCGACATGCTGGACGCGACGACGGTCGCGCTCGGGACGGACAACGTCATGCTCAACAGCCCGTCGATGTTCCGCGAGATGGCGTTCACCGCGAAGCTGACTGACGCCTCGACGGCCGACGTGCTCCGGATGGCGACGATCAACGGCGCGGAAATCGCCGGCCTGAACTGCGGGCTGATCGAGGAGGGCCGTGATGCACGGCTCGTCGTCCTCGACGGGACCTCGCCGAACCTCTCCGGCGCGAAAGATCCCTGCCGGGCGGTCGTCCGGCGGGCCGGCGTCGACGACATCAAGGACGTAATCAGGCCCTGAACGCCCCTGGATTTATCGGTGGGGGTCGAGTAACGTCCGTGTGAGTGGTGCACAGTGTACGACCACATTCTGGTCCCGACGGACGGCTCGGCAGGGATGGAGACCGTCATCGAGCACGCCGTCTCGCTGGCCCAACTCCACGGCGGGACCCTCCACGGCCTGTACGTCGTCAACACCGCGGCGCTGACCGATCTCCCGATGGAGTCCTCCTGGGAGGGCGTCAGCCAGGCGCTCGAACAGGAGGGCCAGGTCGCGCTCAACGAGGTCGAACAGCTGGCCCGTGACGTCCCGGTCGAGGTGACCCGGATCGAGGGGTCGCCCGCCCGGGAGATCGTCTCCTACGCCGAGGACAACGACGTGGACGTGATCGTCATGGGAACACACGGCCGCTCGGGCGTGGACCGACTGCTGCTGGGCAGCGTCGCTGAACGGGTCGTCCGGTCCTCCAGCGTCCCCGTGTTGACGATCCGCGTGGCGGGGAACCGCGAGGACGACTCCTGATCAGGGGTCGGCGGGGCGGAGGTGCTCACAGTCGCCGGCAGTGACCTCCCTGGTGCCCTCAGCCGTCTCGACGACGAGGCTGCCGGGGAAGCGCACGTCGACGGCGTCGCCGACGATCTCCTCGCCCGGAGTTTCGACCCGGACACGCTGTCCCAGCGTCGAGGAGAGCTTCCGCCAGGCGGGCAGCACTTGCTGCAGATCGACCGTTAGCTCGTGAAACGCCGCGAGCAGGCTCTGGGTGAGTTCCCGCCTGTCGACGTCACCGACCTCCTCCCGGACTGTGGTGACTGGCCGGTCAGTCGGCAGATCGGCCGCGTCGACGTTCGCGTTGACGCCGATGCCCACTACCAGCCAGGAGACGCGGTCGGCCTCCCCTTCCATCTCCGTGAGAATGCCTGCCAGTTTGCGATCCCCGACCAGTACGTCGTTGGGCCACTTGATCGAGGCGTCAACGCCGGCCTCGCGGACGGCCCGGGTCGTCGCAACCGCGGCCGCGAGGGTGTAGGCGGGCGCCTGCGTGGGCGGAACGTCCGGTCTGCTCAGAATCGAGAGCCAGATCCCGCCCGACGGCGAGGACCAACCCCGATCGAGCCGCCCCCGACCGCCTGTCTGGGCGTCAGCGAGGACGACCACGTTCTCCCGGCCGTCGACCGCGAGGTCGCGCGCCCTGGCGTTCGTGCTGTCGATCGTCTCGTGGTACTCTACCTCGTACGGTGCGTCGAGCCCGAACTCCACTGCCGGCCCGCCGAACTCCGGGACTCCCGCCAGGTCGTACCCCGCCTCGGCGCTGTCGATCTCGAAGCCGGCCGCACGGAGCGCCTCGACGTGTTTCCAGACCGCCGCCCGGGAGACGCCGAGGTCCTCGGCGATCTGGGGGCCGCCGACAGGACCCGCCGCGATCCGGTCGAGGACGCGAGCGCGAGTCTCCTGCATGACTCACCCTCCGCAGGGGGGGACAACCAAGGTTTCGGCTGTGCCTGCTCACTCGATCACGAACAGCACGTCGCCCATGTCGACGCTGTCGTCCTCGGCGACCGTGATCTCGGCGATCGTCCCGCCGTACTCCGCGACGACGTCGTTCTCCATCTTCATCGCCTCCAGCACGCAGAGCACGTCGCCGGCCTCCACCTCGTCGCCCTCCTCGACGGTGGTTTCGAGGATCGTACCCTGCATCTCGGCTGTGACCGTCTCACCGTCGGTCGCCGCCGCGCTGCCCTCGCTGGCCCCCTCGTCCGGGCCGGCGCGGCCGGGGCGGTTCGCGGAGCCGCCGGCGTCGATCTCCCCGACGTCGAGGGCGGGAGCGCCGTGCTCCTCCAGTTCGACCTCGAAGCGCCTGCCGTCGACCTCGACGGTGAACTCGCGGGTGGTCGACTCCTCGCCGTCCGCCTCCGCCGAGGTTTCAGTCCCCCACCGTTGTTGGGCCTCCTCGATCCGGCTGTCGGCGAGCTGTTCGTCGAGGTACTTCGTGGTGTGCTTGCCGTCGAGGAACGTCCCGTCGGTGAGCATCAGGCGGTGGAAGGGGATGATCGTCACGACGCCCTCGATGTCGTACTCCGAGAGCGCGCGCAGCGACCGGTCGATGCACTCCGCGCGGTCGCTGCCGTGGACGATCAGCTTCGCGATCATCGAGTCGTAGTCGGTGACGAGTTCGTCGCCCTGCCGGAGCGCGTCGTCGATCCGGACGCCGATGCCGCCCGGCGGATCGTACGTGTCCAGGACGCCGCCCGTCGCCGGCGCGAACTCCTGGGCGGCGTTCTCCGCGTTGATCCGGAACTCCATCGCGTGACCCTCCAGGTCGACCGACTCCTGGGAGAAGCTGAGCTCCTCGCCCGCTGCGACCCTGAGCTGCCAGTTCACGATGTCGACGCCCGTCAGCTCCTCGGTGACGGTGTGTTCGACCTGGATCCGCGTGTTGACCTCCAGGAAGTAGAAGTTCGTGTCGGATCCCAGCGGCTCGTCGGGATCCCGGCCGGGGTCCTCCTCGACGAGGAACTCCACGGTCCCGGCGTTCGTGTAGCCAGCGGCGTCGACACCGCGGCGGGCCGCCTCGCCGATCTCCTCGCGGAGGTCGTCGGACAGCGCCGGCGAGGGCCCTTCCTCGATCACCTTCTGGTGGCGCCGCTGCAGCGAGCAGTCACGCTCGCCGAGGTGCCGGACGTTGCCGTGGTGGTCCGCGAGGATCTGGATCTCGACGTGACGGGGGTGTTCGAGGTACCGCTCCAGGTACACCGAGTCGTTGTCGAAGTAAGCCTCGCCCTCCCGCTTCGCGCTCTCCAGTTCGTCCGCGGCCTGGCCGGCGTCCCGGACTACTTTCATGCCGCGGCCACCGCCGCCGCCTTCGGCTTTGATCGCCACGGGATAGCCGTGTTCGTCACCGAACGCCGTGACCTCCTCGGGGTCGGTGACGGGGTCCGTCGTGCCGGGAACGATCGGGACGTCGGCCTCCTGCATGATCTGGCGGGCTTGCGTCTTCTCGCCGAGCTGTTCCATGCCGTCGCTGTCGGGCCCGACCCAGGTCACGCCCTCTGTCGCCTCCACCTCGGCGGCGAAGTCGGCGTTCTCCGCGAGGAAGCCATAGCCCGGGTGGATCGCGTCTGCATCCGCCCGCTGGGCAGCGTCGATGATCGCGTCGTGGTCCAGGTACGAGTCGGCGGCCCGCGCGGGGCCGACGTTGTACGCTTCGTCGGCGTACCGGACGTGGCCGCCGTCGCTGTCGGCATCGCTGTAGACGGCGACGGTTTCGATGCCCATGTCGTGGCAGGCCCGCATCACCCGGACGGCGATCTCGCCGCGGTTCGCGACCAGTACCTTCTCGAACGGTTTCGCTGTCATTCGAGCCCCTCCAGTCGTCCGGCGGTGGTCCACCCGTCGGTCGGTGCGTTCCGCGGCACCCGCCGTGCGGTGCCGGTCACGGCTTCCAGGCGGCCAGCGTACTTGAAGCGCGTGCCGTCCCAGCTCTCAGCAGCCCTACTCGCGCTCGCCGCCGCGGCTGTGGCCGCAGCGACCTCCTGATCCCGGAGGTGCGCGCCGATGGCGGCAGCGATGGCCGCCGCCTCCTCCCGTGTCGCGGCGGGTGGCACGTCCAGCGTCGGGTCATCCAGCAGTACCGGCGTTTCTTCAGTCATGTCAGAGGGGGATGTTGCCATGTTTCTTGTCGGGCTGTGATTTCCGTTTCGACCGCAGCATCTCCAGGTCACTGATCAGCTGTGGGCGGGTGTCCTGGGGTTCGAGCACGTCGTCGACGAACCCTCGATCCGCCGCGATGTAGGGGTTGGCAAACTGCTCGCGGTACTCCTCGATCAGTTCCTCGCGGCGCTGTTCGGGATCCTCGGCGGCCTCAAGTTCGTCGCTGTACAGCACGTTGACCGCCCCTTTCGGCCCCATCACCGCGATCTCGGCGCTCGGCCAGGCGTAGTTGACGTCCGCGCCGATGTGTTTCGAGGCCATGACGTCGTAGGCGCCGCCGTAGGCCTTCCGGGTGATAACGGTCAGCAGTGGGACCGTCGCCTCGGAGAAGGCGTACAGCAGTTTCGCGCCGTGCTTGATGATGCCGTTGTGCTCCTGGTCGGTACCGGGCATGAACCCCGGCACGTCGACGAACGTGAGAATCGGGATGTTGAACGCGTCACAAAAGCGGACGAACCGCGCGCCCTTGACCGAGGAGTCGATGTCGAGTGTCCCGGCGTTGACCCGGGGCTGGTTCGCGACGACGCCGATGGCGTGGCCGTCGAGACGGGCAAAGCCGATCACGAGGTTGCGGGCGAACGCCTCCGCGACCTCGAAGAAGGAGCCCTCGTCGGTGATCCGATCGATCACGTCGATCATGTCGTACGGTTTCCGGGGCTGATCGGGGACGATCTCCGTGAGTTCCTCGTCGCGGCGCTCGGGGTCGTCCCAGGGGTCGACCCGCGGCGGGTCCTCGACGTTGTTCTGCGGGAGATACGAGAGGAGGTGCCGGATGTCGTCGAGCGCCTCCTTCTCGTCGGCGGCGGTGAACTGGGCGACGCCGGACTCGGATGCGTGGGTGTTCGCGCCGCCGAGTTCGTCGAAGCCGACCTCCTCGCCGGTGACCGTTTCGATCACGTCCGGCCCGGTGATGAACATGTGGCTGGTGTCCTGGACCATCATCACGAAGTCCGTGATCGCCGGCGAGTACACCGCGCCGCCGGCGCACGGCCCCATGATCGCTGAGATCTGGGGGATGACACCGCTGGCCTGTTGATTGCGATGAAAGATGTGGGCGTACCCCGCCAGCGAGTCGATCCCCTCCTGGATGCGTGCGCCCGCGGAGTCGTTCAGGCCGATGATCGGGGCGCCGGTCTCCATCGCCCGGTCCATCACCTTCGTCACCTTCTCGGCGAACACCTTGCCGAGCGACCCGCCAAACACCGTGAAGTCGTGGGCGAACACGAACACTTTCCGGCCGTCGACCTCGCCGTAGCCGGTGACGACCCCGTCGCCCAGCACCTCCCTGTCCTCCATGTCGAAGTTGGTGCACTGGTGGGTCCGGAACTGGTCGAACTCCACGAAGCTGTCGTCGTCGAGGAAGTAGTCGATCCGCTCGCGGGCCGTCAGTTTCCCGCGCTCGTGTTGCTTCTCGATGCGCTCCTCGCCACCTCCCTTCCGTGCCTCCGCACGGAGCCGCTGGAGCTCCTCGATGCGCTCTTCCATCGTCATCCGTGGTGCCTCCGGGCCATCGTTTGCTGTGCCATACACCACCGACGTACAAAGAATTCCCTAAATCGAATCGGGCCGCGGCGCTGCTCGTATACAGTAAGTTTTCACGCCTCGAACGCGTACCTGGGAACAGTGCTGCTCGCACTCGTCATCGAAACGCTGGTGGTGCTGCCGTGACGCGCTATCGCTCGCTCGGCGCCGCAATCCCGTTCGGACCCCCGACGTCAGGCGCCGGCTTCGCCGTCCTGCTCGGCGACCTGGCGGTCATCACCGGACTCGTGTCCTTCGGTCTCCTCTCGCACAACATCCCCGACCCGTGGCAGTACCCGGGCTACCTGCTCAGCCGCATCCTCCCGTTCCTTCTCGCCTGGCTCGCGGTCTCGCCGTTCTTCCGGCTGTTCGACCGCGACCGACTGGAGAGCTACTGGCTGACGCTGCTCGCCGTGGTGCCTGCCTGGATCGGAGCGGCGGTCCTCGGGGCAGCGATCCGTGCGGTCGCCACGTCCGGCGGCGCCTCGCCCGTGTTCGTCGGCGTCATGAGCGGTTTCGGGCTGCTCGCGCTGACGCCATGGCGGTTGTCGGCCGTGACGCTTTACCGCCGTCAGACAGGCTGATACGGTCGTGGCCTGCCACGTCGAGAACCCGCAGGGGGTCGATCGGGTGATCGTTTATACTCCTCCAGTGACTACGGAGGGCATATGTCGAGGCCACGACTCTGCCTGCTGATGGCGTCGTACGACGCCGAGAACACCCGGCGCAATTTCCGCCGGGAGCTGGACGCGGACCTGGTCGAGTTCCACACGCCGGAGGGCGAACTCCCGCCGCCGGAGACGGCTGGGGCGTTCGAGGCGTTCGACGGCTGCGTCGTGACGGGGTCGCGGGCGTCGGTCTACTGGGAGGACAAGTGGATCGAGGACGTGGCCGAGTGGGTCGCCGAGGCTATCGCCGACGGCATGCCGTTCCTGGGTGTCTGCTGGGGCCACCAGCTGCTGGCCCACGTCCTCGGGGGCGACGTCGAGGACATGGGCGAGTACGAGATTGGCTACCGGACCGTGTCACAGGTCGGCGACTCGCGGCTCTTTGCCGGCCTCGACGACGAGTTCACCGCCTTCGAGACGCACTCGGACTCCGTCGCGGCGCTTCCCGAGGGGGCGGAGTTGATCGCCGAAAACGAGTACGGGATCCAGGGGTTCCAAGAGGGGGACGTGTTCGGCGTCCAGTTCCACCCCGAGTACGACCAGCGGACGGCAGCGACGGTCACCCGGGGCAAGGAGTCGCTCTCACAGGAGCGCATTGACGCGGTTCTGGAGGGGATCACAGACGAGGCCTACGCCGAAGCCTGCGAGACGAAACAGCTGTTCGACAACTTCGTCGGGCTGGTGTGCGAGCGGCGGGCAGCGGCGCTCGGCGCCCGTCCAACCCAGGACTGATACTGCCGGACGTGATTCCGTTACTACCCGGATAGCACTCAGCATCTGATAGTGATTATTGTGAGTCGTTCCGGTATCGACCGCGGTACTGCGTGCGGTCGACCCGGTAAACAGTCACAATAATCACTATGAGACAACCGAAAACCCCAGTCCGAGCATCACTCGGAGTAACATAGTCACGTCCGGCAGTATGACGACGCCCCGATCAGGAGAAGCGGCCGGTTTCTCCGCCGCAGGTTTCACAGATTGTCACCAGCGCATCCTCGCCGTCAGCCCGCTCGATGCGGGTCGGCTGCCGTCCACCGCAGCCCGCACACTCCCGGGTCAGTTCGGTGTCGCTGTCCGGGGGCGCGCCCAGCGCGAGCGCACGCAGTCGCTCGTCGCCGTCGTTGCGTCCGAGTTGCCACTCGCCGGGTTCGAAGCGGATAGCCCCGTCGCCGGAGACGGTAACGTCGCCGTCCTCCGTCTCGAACGTCGCTGTCCCATCCAGGACGTAGAACACCTCCTCCTGGTCCGGGTGGCGGTGGTAGCCGAACCCGAACTGCTCACCGGGTTCGAGTTCGAAGTAGTTGATCGCGACGTTCTCGGCTCCCAGCGCCTTCGCGAGCGGGCGCCGTTCCGACGCCGGGCTTATCCAGGACTCGACGTCCGCGATTGGGACGCGTTTCATGCTCGCGTGTTTTGCGGCGCAGTACAAACAGGTTGGGGTTGCCGAAGCGACTGGCTGGCCCGCAGAGATGCGGGCGGCCGGGAGGGACTGACGGGGCGACGGGGGTGGGGACCGGGATGGCGGACTGTCGCGATGGGGTCACTCCGCGCGGTCGACGTCGAGCTGGTCGTCGAGGTCCTCGATCCACTCCGAGTCTGCGAGTTCCTCCATCTGCTCGCGGAAGTGTGCTTCACAGACGCCGACCCGCACGCCGTCCTTCTCGACCACGACGTCGGCACTGCCATCGCAGTAGTGACATTCCATACTACATCTTACAGACCGTGTAAGTTGAACCCTGCGGAGGAGCGGGCCTCTGCCGGGACCGTCGTTTATATACCGGCGGAGCACCGGAACTGCTCGAACGCCTCTCCGTCCAGCCCCGCCAGCCCGAGCGTCTCGTCGTGTGCGTCGCTCCCGCCGGTCACGAGTAGGTCGTGCTCGCGGGCGAGCCTGGCTGCGGGCTCGACGTCCACCTCGCGGCTGTAGGGATAGGCAACCTCGACGGCGTCCAGTTCTCTCGCCCGTTCCAGCGCCGCCCCCGGTTGCCCGTACCGGAACGGGTGCGCGAGCCCGACGACGTCACAGGCCCCCGACAGGATCCGGGTACCCTCCTCGAACGAGGGGATGTCCCGGGACACGTAGCACGGGTCGCCGTCGCCGATCATGCCGTCGAAGGCATCGTCGTACCCGACGTCGGCTTCGCTGTCCGCGATGGCACGGGCGATGTGGGGCCGGCCGACGCCCGGTTCGAACGGCACCGCCAGGTCGACGCCGAGCCTGTCCTCCACGCACTCGACGATGGCCCGCGCACGCTCCACGCGGTCAGTCTGGAGATGCTCGACCAGCCCCTGGAGGTCGTCGGTTCGCTCGACGCCGTAGCCCAGCAGGTCGATCCGTTGGACCGGCGTTTCGACCCTGAGCTCGATGCCGTGGATCACCGTGATGCCGTCGAGGGTACTGACGCCGTCCGCCAGGTCCGGATGGAGTCTGTCGTGATCCGTCACCGCGACGGCCGTCAAATCTGCGCACTTCGCCGCCGGCGCCAGCGTCTCCAGTGTGAGCGTGCCGTCGGAGTTCGTCGTATGAACGTGCAGGTCAGCGACAGTCATCTACCTCAACGGGGTGTCCGGGCGCGTGATCACTGGAGACGTTCCCCGCAGTGCTTGCAGAAGGTGAACATCGGGTCGTTCTCGTTGTACGCCCCGCAGTTCGAACAGCTCGCGGCGTCCGTGTCGGCGACCCCCTCGGGTGCCTCCACTGCACCGCTGGACCGTTCGGGTGCGCTCGGCGGCGCCGTTCCGGGGGACGACTCCGCTCCAGTCGACCGACCTTTGATGAAGTACAGGTACAGGTACACCTGCAACAGGGCAAACCCGATGACGTACGCCACGAGCCAGGCCCAGGTTTCCATACCGTATGGTACGGCGTCACACTACTTGGGTATTTGGGATCAGTCCGACACGGGCACGCGGGAAACGCATTTGACTGCCTGTCCCCAACGGTGGGTATGGCGAGCGAACCCTGCGACGGCTGTGGCCAGAAGGTGAACATCGGGGGTGGGATCGCGGACATCTGGACGCTGGAGAACCGCCAGACCGAAGGGATGACGCTCGAACTCGCCGACGGGACCGAACACTTTCTCTGTTATGACTGCATGGACCGGCTGCCCGACGACAGGGATGTCGTGGCCGCGGACGTCCGGAACCTCTGCGAGGAGTAGGGCCTGCCCGCGAGTACGGCGCCGTTCAGTGCTCGTGGGCGATCCGTTCGCCAGTGTCGAGCCCGTTTCCCAGCGCCGCGTGCAGGCGACCTTCGCCAGCGACCCAGTCGCCGAGGAGATACAGGTCCTGCGTGGCCGCGCTGTCGACGACGCCCGAGGAAACCCCAGTTTCGGGCAGCGCGTACCGCCACCGCTGGTGGTCGACCCAGGCCGGGTCGGCGAGCCGCTCGTCGCCGATGACGTCTGCTGTGAGCCCCGCAAGTTCGTCGGTCACGAACCCCGGGGAGGCCTCCAGGTGCTGGAGTGACCAGTCGTGGTTCGCCTGGACGATCAGGACCGACTCGCCGTCGGGGACGTGGCCCGGCTTGCACTCCTCGCGAGCGATCCACCCGATCTCGTGGTCCTTCCCGGGGTTGACCAGCGCGTAGTACGGGGTCGAGAGCTCGAACTCGTAGCCGAGGATCGCCGTCCAGATCCGTCGGTACTCGACAGCCGAGAGAGCGTCGACGAGTTCCGATCGGAGCGGGTCGTCCCAGGCAGCCTCCCGGAGCAGGGCCCCGGTCTGTGGTGCCGGCGGATTCGCAAGGAGGACGTCGAACGGTCCCCACTCCTCGCCGTCGGTGTCGGAGAGCGTCCAGGTGCCTGCCCCCTCGTCGCGCCTAATCCCCTCGACGCGGGTCCGGCGGTGCACGGTCGCGTCCGTCGCGCCGAACAGCCGTTTCGCGACGCTCGTCAAGCCGTCGCGGTAGGTCCACTTCTCACCCTCGTTGTCGCGTCCTTCCGAGATAGTTTCCTCTTCGTCGAACACGTAGATCGGCTCCTCGACCGAGACGAGCCCTTCCGCAGAGAGCTGTTCGGTCACCAGGTCCGCGACGCGCTCCTCTTCGTCTTTGAGGTAGTTCGCACCGTAGTCGTAGGTGATCGGGCCCCGGCGGCGCGTCGCTGCCCGGCCACAGACGCCGCCGGATTTCTCCAGCACGGTGACCGTGGCTTCGGGGCGCGTTTCGTCCAGCACGTAGGTGGCTGCCGCGGCGGCGCCACCGGCGCCGATGACACCGATGTGCATGCCCGACGGTTGGATTCCAGGGACTAATAGTGATTGTTGTGATTATTTTCGGCACCATGTCGCAATAGCGGCGATTTCACGGCCCGAAACTGGCGTCTGAGGAATACCCGGCGGTAAAGAGTCACAACAATCACTATCAGAGGGTGTAGCTGATACTGTCGGACGTGGGATCTTTATAGCTAGAGGGGGGCCGATCGGCTACGTCCAGATAGCTAGCCACGGATTGTAGGATGCAGAGTGGAGACAACTACAGTAACAATGGCGACGAAGCTACCCGCCCGTGATCCGGTCCAGCGCAGAGACGGACGTACAGAGGCCCTCGACGAGGAAACCGGTGCCCAGGCGGCGTCCGGTGAGGAGTTGCTCGAACTGCTCGGCGACGAGTACACGCGTCGCGTCCTCCAGGCAGTCGTCTCGGAACCCAAAAGCGGACGTGAGGTCGTCGAGGAAGCGTCCGTGTCGAAGGCGACCGCGTACCGCCGACTGGAGACCCTCCAGGAAGCAGGGCTCGTGGAGTCGAGGACCGTGTTCGACCCAGACGGTCACCACCACGAGCAGTTCCGGGCGATCCTCGACGGCGTGACAGTCGAACTGCGAAACGAGAGCGTCACGACGACGATCCATACCGACGCATCCCCCGCTGACGATTGACGAGCGGCGCCTTTCTGGCGTCGATGTGGCGGCGCCGGGCAGAACCGCTGGCGCTCCCCCTGCTGGACGTCGCCGTCCGCGACGATGGCCCTAGAATCCCGGAGCACGAACAGGCAGTCCTCCTGGAAGGCGAGGAGACGCCGCTGAGCCACGGGAGCGGCCTCGGGCTCTGGCTCGTCTACTGATACTGATTGTTGTGACTCGTTACCTCGGGTATTCGCCAGACGCCAGTTTCGGGACGTGAAACCGCCGCTACTGCGATGTCGTGCCGAAAGTAAATAGCGGCGGTTCGTCACGAAAACTCTGTATAGCTAGGCTCCACCACTAAGAGTGGGGAGCTACAAGAAGACGTTAGCATGAGCGCACCGGCCCACGACCGAACCGGCGACGACTCCGTCGTTCGGGCCACTGTCCGCCGAGCCAGCATATGATCGAGGGGAACGACTGTCGGGACGCCGTCTCGATCGATCGCTACCCGGGGCCAGTGTGCAGCTACACCTGCCGGAACGGGGAACCGGTGATCGAGCGGGCAAACGAGGCCTTCGAGGGGGCGTTCGGGGCGGTCGCGGCGGGCGACGCGCTCGCGCCCGTGTTCGAGGAGTACGGGATCGAACCGATCGACGGCCCGGCGCCGCTGTCAGCGATGATGAACGAGGATCGCACCCAGCAGGTCCGCGTCGAATCGCCACCGGAGACGGGGGCGGGGGCGAACAGGTACCTGGCGCAGGTGATCGCACCGGACGGCGAGCGACCGGGGCACCTGCTGTTGACTGACGCCAGCGCCGGCGACGGCGACTTCGGCGTCGACAGGGTCGCGAGCGTGATCAGTCACGACCTCCGCAACCCGCTCGACGTCGCCAAGGCGCGACTCAGGGCCGGACGGGAGCTGGACTCCGGGGAGGATCACCTCGAACACGTCGAACAGGCCCACGACCGCATGGAGCGGATTATCCAGGACGTGCTGACGCTCGCGCGCGGCGAGGAAGTGATCGAACCGGAGGGGACGGTCGACCTCGGGGCAGTCGCCGAGGACGCCTGGGAGACCGTCGAGACGAACGGCGCGTCGCTGTCGGTCACCGATTCGTTGCCGTCGACAGTCGCGGACCGCGACCGGGTCAAGCGGCTGTTCGAGAACCTGTTTCGCAACGCCGTGGAACACGGTTCCACGAGCCGGCAGCCTCCAGCTGACGACGCCGTCGAGCACAGCTCCACGGGCAGTGGGCCCTCTGCCGACAACGACGACGAACACGGCGGCGACGAAATCACGATCACGGTCGGCCGCATCGAAGACGGGACGACGGGGTTCTACGTCGCGGACGACGGACGGGGCATCCCGGCGGACCGCCGGGAGGCCGTCTTCAGGCCGGGGTACAGTTCCGACGAGCACGGCACGGGGCTCGGTCTCGCTATCGTCCGGCGGATCGCGGACGTCCACGGGTGGTCGGTCTCGGTGACGGACGCCGCGGGCGGCGGCGCACGGTTCGAGTTCGTCGGCGTCGAACCTGCCTGATAGTGATTGTTGCGACTCTTTCCCGCCGGGGAGTCACAATTCGTGGGCTTCAGCCCGCGAACCAACCGTTCACGCGTCGTGGTGCCGAAAATAATCGCAACAATCACTATGAGAGCGAGGGTGAAGGAGAGTCAGACAGATGCTTACGTCCCACACTCGAATCGGGAGCAAAGATGGACGAGCGAGCTGAGCGAGCGCCCATCGGGATTCTCGAAGCGGCGCCCGACGGGACGGTAACTGCGGTGAACGAAACGGCGGGGGCGTTGCTCGACACCGACCACAGCGCGACGGGACAGAGCATCGAAGCGCTGTTCCCGGAGTCGGTCGACAACACGGTGCCGGGGGCGTTCGATGGGGCGGTCTCCGAACAGCTGCGGGTCGAGGAGTACTACCCCGCGCTGGAGTCGTGGTTCGAGGTGACGATCGTCCCCGGCGGGGAGACGGTGACGGTGTACCTCGAGGACATCACCGGGTACAAGCGCGACGAGCAGTCCCGGCAGGCGCTGGAGAGCGACCTGAACCGGCTGACGATCATCAACGAACTCATCTCGGACATCCTGGCGGAACTGGTGGGTGCCTCTTCGCGGGAGGAGATCGCCCGGACCATCTCGACCCGGCTGGGCGAGACCGACATCTACGAGTTCGCCTGGATTGGCGAGCGCGAACTCGGCGGCGAGGACATCGTCGTGCGGGCCGCTGCGGGCTCGACCGGCCGCACGCTCGACCAGATCGAGGAGAGCCTCGACGGCAGGAAGACCCCGCCCGAACAGCGGGTCGTCGAAACGGGCGAGCCGACGATCATCGCCGACGGCCTGCAGTCGCTTCTGGCGATCCCGCTGACCTACGGGTCGAGCGTCCACGGCGTCGTCGGGATCTACGCCGCCGACAGGGACGCCTTCTCCGAGCGCGAGCGCGCGAGCTTCGAGACGCTCGGGGAGATGGCCGGGTTCGCGGTCAACGCCGCCCGCAACCGGAACCTCCTGCTGTCGGACTCGATCGTCGAGCTGACGATCGAACTGCGCGACACCGAGGCGCCGCTGTGCGACGCCGCCACTGGCCGGGAGGCGACGCTGAACGTCGACGGCGTCGTCCCGCAGGGCGACGACCCGCTACTGTGTTACCTGGTGGTAGAGGACGGCTCTCCCAACGCAGTCGCCGACGCCCTCGACGACCACGACAGGGTGGTGTCGACGCGCGTGATCGGCGACCACGGCGAGACCGGCTCGATCGAGGTCGGGCTGAACGAGGAGACGCCGCTGGGCCACCTCGCCTCCCACGGCGTGACGATCGCCGACGCGGAGTTCGCGTCGGGGCGTGGCCGGGTCGTCACCGAACTCTCGCCGGAGGAGGACGTCCGCCGGATTGCGACCGCGCTCACGCGGCGGTACGACGCCGAGGTGGTGGCGAAACGCGAACGCGACAGGTCGATCAGGACCGCGCAGGCGTTCCGCGACGACCTCAGCGAGCGGCTGACCGGGCGCCAGGAGAGCGCGCTGCGGACCGCGTTCTTCGCGAACTACTTCGAGTCGCCGCGGGGCAGCACCGCAGCAGAGGTCGGCGAGGCGCTGGACATCACCGGCCCGACGCTGCTGCATCACCTCCGTGCGGGCCAGCGCAAGCTCCTTTCGGAGTTTTTCGAAACCGGCGGCGATCGGCGCCCCTAGCGCCCTTCCCGCTGGACGCCGCTGAACTGTTCGAACAGTGTCGACGGCTCCTCCAGCAGGCGCCCGATCCGCCCGGCCAACTCCGCCGAGCGTTTCTGGAGCCGCTGGTACTCCTCGCTGTCCTCGCGCTCGCTGGCGGGCAGTTCCGCCTCGATGACACTCCGCTTGGATTCGAGGCTGAAGTACTCCCCGAGCAGTTCGTACCCGAGGACCCGACACTGCTGGGTGACTGCAGCGCGGAGATGCTCCCGTTCCAGCGGTTTGCAGAGGTAGTCGTCGAACGGCATGTCGAGCACGTCGAACCCGGGATCGATTGCGGTGACCATGATGACGCGCCCCTCGAAGCTGCGGTCCGTCAGCTCCTCGAGCACCTCATCACCCGACAGCCCCGGCATGTGTCTGTCGAGCAACACAACGTCGATACTGGACTCCTCGACGGTCTCGAGTGCGCTCTCGCCGTCGTAGACGGTTTCGATTTCGCAGAGTCCCCGGAGCCGGAGCGCGTACGCGTCGGCGACCTCCCGCTCGTCGTCGACGAGAAGCGCCCGTGGGAGTTCCGCTTCGCTCGCGTCAGCCATACTGTACTCTACGCCGGTCTTGCGGTGGAGGTGTCTTAACACCTCCTATACACCCGGACGTGACTCTGTTAGATGTCAGGACACGATATCCACGAGTATCGACCCTGACAGTCCCGAGTTGTGTCGAGATGACTGAGGTGAATCACGTCTCTCCTCGCGGGGGTCGGTTGCGAACCGCTCGGCAGCCCGAGTTGTGTCGAGATGACTGAGGTGAATCACGTCCGGGTGTCTATCGTGGTTCATCGCCCCGGGCTCCGGCGGGACAGGCTTGAAGGTCGGTCGGCAACAGTTAAACATCGGCCCTGCTTTCTGGGAGGTGTGAGCCGGATTCTCATCGGGTTGACCAGCGCCTCGACGTCGGCCACCTCGAAGGCGGCGTGATACAGCCCGACGCCCTCGCCGGGCACCTCGAAGGCGGCGTGGTACAGCCCGACGCCCTCGCCGGGGCCCGGCGCTCCCCGCCCGACCTCCTGGAGGGCGACGTCGTGGTGGCGCTCGCCGGAGGAGAGGAACGCGAAGCAGTTGTGCCGCTCCTCGACGTTGAGGCTCAGCACCTCCGCGTAAAATTCGACGGCGCGCTCGACGTCGCGTACTTTCAGGTGGACATGTCCGACCATCTACGGCCGGCCGGCTGCGTCGGGTTGCTCTGCCATGCTCACACTGTGGTGCGAGACGGACAAAAAATCGGCGGGGTCACTCCCCGTCGTACCGGTCGGCGGCGGACTCGAAGCCCAGCTCCTCTTGCTGGCGGCCCCGGCGGCGCTCGCGCTCGGCGATCGCCTCCGGATCGGGGTTGACGTCGTCGTCGATCCGCGCCCACGAGCCGTGGACCTTCGCGTGACACCACCGGCAGAGGTAGATCGTGATCTCGTGGGCGGCCTGGCCGGTGCCCGCCTCCGATTCCTCGGCGTACGAGAGGTGGTGCTCCTCCAGCAGCGGCCGGCCGTCGTCGTGGGCCATCCGCTCCTCCGTGAGCCCACACCGGACGCACTCGCGGTCGTGCTGCCGACACCGGAACTGCGGGCAGTCCTGCCACTCCCAGGGCCCGGTCGGCCCCTCCTCGGTCGGGTCGCCCGCGACGGGACACTGGTACTCCCCCTCGCGCAGGCGGGTCGCAAACTCCGGGTCGCGGTCGCCCTGCTCGACCGCGAACCGGCACTTGCCCTCGCTGGTGAGGTGATCGCAGCGGTCGACGTGGGCGTACGGGTCGTCGACCCCGACCGGGGTGCCCGCGTCCGTCTTCTCCATGTGTTCGGGGTGGTGGCCGGGCGACTTCAACGTTCAGTTCGGCGAGAACTGGTTAGAGGTGGAGGCGTTGGTGCTGCTGGGACGGTCGGCAACAGTTAAACATCGGCCACGCTTTCTGGGAGGTGTGAGCCAGATTCTCATCGGGCTGGGAGTTCTCGTGGTCGTCTTCGTCGGCTACAACATCGGCGGGTCGACGACCGGCCCGGCGTTCGGGCCAGCCGTCGGTTCGGCCGTCATCTCGAAGGTGGCGGCCGCGGCGCTGATGGCGGTGTTTTTCTTCGTCGGTGCGATCACGCTCGGCCGCAGGGTCGTCGAGACGCTCGGCTCGGATCTCGTCACGTCGACCGCCATCTTCACGCTCGAAGCCAACGTCGTCGTGCTCTTTTTCATCGGCGGCGCGCTGTTCATCGGCAACTACGCCGGCGTCCCGGCGTCGACGTCGATGACGGCCGTCGGTGCGATCGCCGGGCTCGCGCTGTCCGCCGACGCGCTCAACTGGACGGAGATGAGCCAGATCATGGCCTGGTGGATCGTCGCCCCGGTGATCGCCTTCTGGGTGTCCGGCGTCATCGGCCGGTACTTCTACCCGCGACTCAACCGCCGCGTCGCGCTC
This sequence comes from Halobacteriales archaeon QS_4_66_20, assembly GCA_003021015.1. GTDB lineage: Archaea > Halobacteriota > Halobacteria > Halobacteriales > Haloarculaceae > Halovenus. The sequence goes on from PXRK01000040.1 coordinate 81,685, forward strand.
GTCCAGAGCGAGGGGCCGTTGATCGAACTCGACCGCTCGGCTGCGGTGCCGCGGCCGGTCCCGGGCCCGAACACGACGCGCCGGGAGTTCGCCGGCACCGTGATCGTGGTCGCGATCGGCTGTCTCATGGCGTTCTCCTCAGGCACCTCCAACATCGCCAACGCGATCGCACCGCTGGTCGGGAGCGACACCATCGGGATGAACGAGGGGATTGTCCTCGGGTCGGCCGCGGTCGCCATCGGCGCGTTCACGATCGGCCGCAAGACGCTCGACACACTCGGGAACGACCTGACTGCACTGCCGCTGACGGCGTCGATCGTCGTTGCGACCGTCAGCGCGACGATCGTGACGCTCCTCTCGTCGATCGGCATCCCCGCGAGTTTCGTCATCGTCGCCACGATGAGCATCATCGGCCTGGGCTGGGGGCGCGCGACGCGGACGACGACGGTCGAATCGATGCGCGACGGCGAACCGACCGCGGTCTCGCCGGCCTCCCTCGCCGCCGACGAGGGCGGCGAGGAACTGCCCGATATCGGCGAGGAGAACCCCGAGGAGCTCCCCTCCGCGGGCGAACTGTTCAACCCTTCCACCACCGTTCGGGTCGTGCTGATGCAGAACGTCGTCCCCGTGATCGCCACCGTCGCGGCCTATCTGACGTTCACCTTCGTGCCGGTGTTCGGCCTGTGAGCGTCTTACGACGGGGACCCCGAGGCGATAGCCTATTGTCCTGGCGGCACCCACGGTACCCATGGTCACGCTCGCCTTCGACGGTCGAACCGGTGCGAGTGGGGACATGCTGCTGGGTGCGCTGCTGGCCGCCGGCGCCGACCGGTCGGCGCTGGACGTCCTGGAGCGAGAGCTAGGTGTCCGGTACGATGTCGCCGAGACGACCCGGTGTGGCATCACCGCGACGCGGGTCGAGGTGGTGCTGGCAGACGAATCCACCAGTCACGATCGTTCCCACGACCAGTCCGACGGGGGACATTCTCAGGATCGTTCCCACGACCAGTCTGACGGGGGTCATTCTCAGGATCATTCCCACGACCAGTCTGACGGGGGTCGTTCTCAGGATCATTCCCACGATCACTCTGACGAAGTACATTCCCACGATCACTCTGACGAAGTACATTCCCACGAAGGAACCGAGGGACACGCTCACGAACACACACACGCTGAGGGACAGGGGCCGGAACGCAGCTATGGCGAAGTCGTCGACCTCGTGGAGTCGATGGGGCTGACAGGGACGGTGGAGGACACGGCCCTGGCTATCTTCGAATTACTGGGGGAGGCAGAGGCGAGCGTCCACGGAACGGACCTCGAATCGACGCAGTTCCACGAGGTCGGCGCCGACGACGCGATCGCGGACGTGGTGGGCGTCGCGCTGTTGCTCGCGGACCTCGACCCCGACAGGGTCGTTACCACGCCGCTCGCGGCCGGGGGCGGAGAGGTGTCGATGAGTCACGGCATCTACCCGGTCCCGACGCCTGCCGTGGTCGAACTCGCCGAACGCGCCGACTGGTCGCTGCGGGGCGGACCCGTCGAAACGGAGCTCCTGACGCCGACGGGCGCCGCGGTGCTCGCCCACGTCGCGGCGGGCGTCGAGCGGCTTCCGTCCCTCAATATCGAGCAGTCGGGGTACGGCGCCGGGGCAAAATCCTTCGACCGGCAGCCGAACGTCCTCCGGGCGGTCGTCGGCGAAGAGGCGGAGCGACTCAGACAGGAGCCGATCACGGTGCTGGAGACGAACCTCGACGATGCCAGCCCGGAGATCGTCGGCAGCCTGCAGGAGACGCTCGTCGACGCTGGCGCGCTCGACGTCACCGTGGTGCCGACGACGATGAAGAAGTCACGGCCGGGCCATCTCCTGAAGGTGATCGTTCCGCCGGCCGACGCGGCGCAGGTCGCGCGGGCGCTGGCGGCCGAGACGGGAACCCTCGGCGTGCGCGAACACGGCAGCGGGCACCGCTTCGTCGCCGACCGCTCCGTCGAATCCGTCACCGTCGACGTCGAGGGTCGCTCCTGCGAACTGGACGTCAAGATCGGACGGTTCGGCGGCGATCCGGGCGAGGTGTTCGACGTCAGCGCGGAGTACGACGACGCGCTCCGGGTCGCCGGCGAGACCGACCTCCCCGTCCGGGAGGTTTGTCGGCGTGCAGAAAACCGTGCTCGCTCTCGATTTCTCTGAAATTGAGTGGCTATTTCACTTTGGTTCCGAAACTCTGGATAGGCTCAGACTTTGGATTGAGAGTGAAAAACCGGATAAAGCACAGGCTCTTACAGTAAAGCAAGAGCATGGTCCAGCAATCAATCGAGATATCGGGAATGTCCTGCGCGACGTGCTCGGGAAACATCGAGGAGGCAGTGAAATCGCTGGACGGCGTCGATGAGGTCAGCGCCAACTTCGCCAGCGACGAGGCGCTGGTCACGTACAACCCGGCCGAAACCGACGTCGAGGCGGTCTACGAGGCCATCGAGGACGCCGGGTACGAGCCGGTGCGTAACGAGGAGGGTGACGGCGACATGACAGAGCAGCGCGAGCGCGCGGTCGAACGCGACCTCCGCAAGCAGCGCCGACTCGTGCTGTTCGGGGGCGTGCTGACGGCGCCGTTCATCGTCGCGATGATCGGGATGGTCCCGGGCGTGCCGGACCTGCTGCCGGAGACGCTGTTCGGCGTCGGGTTCGGCTGGGTCGAGTTCGCCCTCGCCACGGTGTTGATGGCGACGCTCGGCCGCGAGTTCCTGGCCGGCGCGTACCGGGCGTTCGTCAACAACCGCCAGGCGAACATGGATACGCTGGTGGCGACAGGCACCAGCGCCGGCTACGTCTACAGCACCGCCGTCATCGTCGGGTTGATCCCCGAGGGCGGGCTGTACTTCGAGGCGGTCGCGTTCATCCTGTGGTTCATCACCGTCGGCAACTGGCTGGAGGTCCGCTCGAAGGTCCGCGCGGGCGACGCCCTGCGGGAACTCCTGGAGATGGAGGCCGAGGAAGCAACGCTCCTCGTCGACGGCGAGGAGCGGACGGTGCCGCTGGACGAGGTCGAGGTCGGCGACCGACTGAGGGTCCGGCCGGGCGAGAAGATCCCCACAGACGGCGTCGTGGTCGAGGGCGAGAGCGCCGTCGACGAGTCGATGGTGACCGGCGAGTCGGTCCCCGTCGAGAAACGCGAGGACGATCACGTGGTCGGCTCGACGATCAACGAGAACGGCGTGCTGGTCGTCGAGGCGACGAAGGTCGGCTCCGATACGGCGATCCAGCAGATCGTCAAGCGCGTCAAGGAGGCCCAGGCCAGACAGCCCGACGTCCAGCGGCTGGTCGACCGCGTCTCGGCAGTTTTCGTCCCGGCAGTGATCGTGAACGCCGTCCTCTGGGCGGTGCTGTGGGGGCTGTTCCCCGGGATACTGGCAGGATTCGTCGAGTGGTTGCCGCTGTTGGAGCCGGTGCGCGGCGGCCCCGAAGTCGCCGTCGGCGGCGGCGTGCCTGTCTTCGAGTTCTCGGTGATCGTTCTCGCCAGCGCGCTGCTGATCGCCTGCCCCTGTGCGCTCGGACTTGCGACGCCGGCCGCGACGATGGTCGGCTCGACGATCAGCGCGCGCAACGGCGTCCTGTTCAAAGGTGCCGACGTGCTCGAACGCGCACGCGGGGTCGATACTGTCGTGTTCGACAAGACCGGGACACTCACCCACGGCGAGATGGAGCTGACCGACGTCGTTCCGGCAGGGGAGTTCGAGGCCGCGGCGGCCGACGGCGGACGCGGCGACGACCCCGAGAGACGGGGCGCCCATCCGGACGGCGGCGCACTCGTGGGCCACGACCAGGGCGCCGGGGACCTGCTGGCGGCCGCCGCAGGCGCGGAGAGCGGCAGCGAGCACCCGCTGGCGGAGGCGGTCGTCGAGGGAGCTGAGGAGCGTGGGATCGATGTCAGCGACCCGTCAGAGTTCGAGAACGTCCCCGGACACGGCATCCGTGCGACGGTCGACGGGCGCGAACTGCTCGTGGGCAACCGAAAGCTGCTGGGCGAGGAGGGCGTCGACCCGTCGCCTGCGGCCGCGACGATGGAACGGCTCGAACGCGAGGGCAAGACCGCGATGCTGGTCGCGATCGACGGCGACCTCGCTGGCGTGCTCGCGACAGCCGACACGGTGCGTGAGAGCGCGAAGACGACGGTCGGGGCGCTGCAGGAACGCGGCTTCGAGGTCGTCCTGCTCACCGGCGACAACGAGCGGACGGCCCGCGCGGTGGCCAAAGAGGTCGGCATCGACCTCGACAACGTCCACGCGGAGGTGTTGCCGGAGGACAAGGCCGAGGCCGTCGAGGAAATCCAGGCCGACGGGACCCGCGCGATGATGGTCGGCGACGGCGTCAACGACGCGCCCGCGCTGACGACGGCCTACGTCGGCGCCGCCATCGGGAGCGGCACGGACGTCGCCATCGAGAGCGCGGACGTGACGCTCATGCGCGACGACCCGGCGGACGTCCTGAAAGTGATGAACGTCTCCGAGGCGACGATCCGGAAGGTCCACCAGAACCTCTTCTGGGCGCTGGGGTACAACGCGACGCTGCTCCCGGTGGCCTCGCTCGGGTTGCTCAACCCCGCGCTGGCGGGGCTGGCGATGGCCGCCTCCAGCGTCTCGGTGATGACCAACAGCCTCTCGTTCGTCAGCTACGACCCCCACGAGGAGTACGTGTTCCTCCCGTTCCGGCCGATCAGGCTGCTCCGCTCGTGAGTGGTGCTGATACTCCCGGCTGCAGGTCCGAGACGATCCTCCAAAACTTATGACGAGGTGGATCGAACGCAACGCCATGAGAACGCTGGGACGTATCGGCACCGAACGAGTGTGCGGACGGCCGGACTGCCGGAGTGGCGACGATGACGAGCGTTGACGACCTCTGGTTTCTCGGCGACGAAGCCCTCCAGGTGGCCGAACAGACGTATCACCGCCTCACCGAGCAGTACGGCGGATTCCTCGAATACGAGACGACGAAACGGGTATCCCGCGATCGGTTCCGGACGGTCGCAGGGCGGATCAAGGACAACGGCGCCCCCTACGGCGCACACACCATCCCCTACAGGGAAGACGGATCGATCCTCCTGGTTCGCCACGATCCGATCGACCTCTGGGTGTTGCCGGGCGGGGAGACTGACGGCAACGAGACGTTCCGCGAGGCCGCAGCGCGCGAACTGAGCGAGGAGGCCGGGATAGCCGTCACTTACGAGGGGCTCGCGCTGCTCGGTCGCGTCCGCTTCGAGTCCGGCGATCACCGGACCTGGGGCGTTCTTCCCATCTTCGAGGCGGCGGCGGAGACGACCGAGCCGTCGGTCGACGATCCGGACCGCGAAATCACCCGAGCGCGGTGGTTCAAAGAGCTGCCGGCGGACACGCGCGACCGGGAGCAGCTTCGCTCCTGGCGCGAGCGGCGGTTCGACTAGGTCTCCGAGTCGTCGCCGGCGTCCGAGTCCGGGCCGTGGGAGACGCCGTCGCGTTCCTCCGCACGCCGGCGCCTGATAGCAGCCCTGGCGTTTCCCGCTTCGTAGCCGAACAGGACGGCGGTCCCGTACGCTTCGGCGACCTCCGCCGCGTGGATCAGGTTATCGACGTCGATGTTGATCGCGTACAGTTCGATACTGAACGGCACCGGGAGACGGTCCTCGAAGCCGCTCGCGATCACTTCGATCCAGTAGGTCGTCTCGTAGGCCATGTCGTAGACGGGGACGACGAACTCGTCGACGTACTCCGAGAGGGCGTCGACGCCGATGCCGCTGCGGCGTTCCAGGTGGCCCGGATACGGGTCCGGATACAGCGTCATGTACAGCCGACCAGGAACCCGCTCGCGCGCCTCCCGGACGAACTCCGTGATGACGTTCGTCCGCCAGGCCTGCCGGTCGTCGAACTCGCTGGCCTCGAATCGTCGGGTGCAGCGCTCGCAGTGGCAGTACTCTTGGCGCGGGAAGCCAACGTCGTCGAGGCGGACGTCCTCGTTTGCCGCCGCCGCGTCCTCGATCATCTCCAGGATGCCGGTACGATACTCCTGGTGGGTCGGACAGACGTAGTCCCAGTCGAAGTACGGCCGCTCCCGGGTGGCGCGCTCGCCGTCCGCGCTCACCGGCACGACGTCCGGGTTGCCCTCCGCGGCGGCGTTGTCGCCGAAACAGGAGATCATGTTCACTGCGCTGGCGACTGGTTCGGTAGCGCGGCCGGTCACGTCTTTCGTCTCGAAGAACGCCCGGTCGAACTCCGCCCAGGAGAGTTCCTCTTCGTTGCGCGTCACGACGCCGTACATGTCACGCTACCCGGCGACTCCCGCTCGCGGCGCCGCGGGGTCGACGTTCAGCACGCGCATCCGACCCGCGAGCAGGCCGAACAGGAGGCCAGTAAAGTGTGCGATCAGTGCGACGCCGGGGCTGGCGGTCAGCACCGTGACCGCGGCTGCCACGATGGTGAACACCAGAATCGAGAGCCAGAACGGGATCTGGACGAAGCCCGCGACGCCGGTCGAGAGGCGGTTGCTGGCGAGCAGGTAGCCCAGGAGTGCGAACACCGCGCCGCTGGCGCCCAGCACGCCCGCCGTGGCGTCGGCGCCGATGACGGGGAACCCCGCCAGCGCGTCGCTGATGACGATCTGCGAGACGCCCGCCAGCGCCCCGCTGACGATGAAAAACAGGTGAAATCGGGTGCGGGTTGTCGCCCTCGCGACGGGCCAGCCGAACAGCACGAGGGCGATTGCGTTCGAGACCAGATGTCCGATACCCCCGTGAGCGTAGACGCTGGTCACGACCGTCCACGGGTTCTCGGTGATCGGCGGCGAAAGGATGAACAGCGCACCCAGGAGGTCAGCGAGCGCAGTCACGACCTGTGCGACGTAGACGAGGATGAACAGCAGGAGGACTTCGAGTATCGGGCTCCCCGATCGGTCAACCATACGACTAGTAGGGCTGATTCGTTCATTATACTGTCGGATGTGACTCTGTGGATTATGACTGTTTACCGGGTCGACCACACGACTGCGTGCGGTCGATTCCGGAACGACGCATAGTGATTGTTGTGAGTATTTTCGGCACCACATCGCAGTAGCGGCGGTTTCACGGCCCGAAACTGGCGTCTGGCGAATACCCGGCGGTAAAGAGTCACAACAATCACTATCATAGTGATTGTATCACCATGACGTGTCACAGAGTCACGTCCGGGTGTATATGAGACCGAAACCAACTTTGATTAGTCCCGGTGTCGAACTCACAGAGAGGGAAGACGATGGATATTGCTGACATAGCTACTCCGGAGTACGTGGAGATCGACGCCGACAAGCGCCTCTCGAAAGTTCGATCGATCTTCGAGCGCGAGAACCCCAAGGGGATTGTCGTCACGGAGGACGGCGAGTATGCGGGCATCATCAACCAGAAACAGCTGCTGCAGTCACATATCCAGGACGATGCGAAAGTCCGCGGGATGATCCGCTCGGCGCCGCGGGTCAACCGCCGCGACGACGTCCGCGAGGTCGCTCGCGTGCTGGTCGAGAGCGGAGCGAAGCTGGCTCCCGTCTTCGAGGGCGATAATCTCTGGGGCGTCGTGACCGAGGACGCCATCTTGGAGGCGGTGCTAGAGAACCTCGACGCACTCGACGTCTCGGAGATCTACACCGACGACATCGTGACCGTCACGACGGACACGAGCATCGGGACAGTGATCAACCGCCTGCGCGAGCACGGCGTCTCCCGGCTGCCGGTGCTCGACGACAACGGCCAGCTAACCGGCATGGTCACCACCCACGACATCGCCGACTTCGCCGTCCGTAACATGGAGCGCCAGCAGAAAGGCGACCGCTCGGGCGACATCGACCGGATTCTCGACATCCGCGTATACGACATCATGAACAGCCCGGTCGAGACGACCACGCCGACCGAATCGGTCCGGGACGCCGTCACGCGGATGCTCGACAACGACTACGCTGGACTCGTGGTCACACCCGAGGACGACGGGACCGTCGTGGGCATCATCACGAAGACGGACGTGATGCGCGCGCTGACGTTCACAGAGGAGGAGCACCTGGACGTCCAGATCACGAACATCACGCTGCTGGACGCGATCACGCGCGACGAGATCCGCCAGCGCATCGAGGGCGTCTCCGAAAAGTACCAGAAGATGCACGTTCAGCACGCCCACGTCCGCTTTCACAAGCACAAGGAACGGCTGCGGGGCACGCCACTGATCCAGTGTCAGATCCGGCTGCGGACGAACCGCGGGCAGGTCGCCGGCTCCGGCGAGGGGTACGGCGCCGACGCCGCGTTCGGGGTGGCGATCGACAAACTCGAACGGCGCGTGCTCGAACTCAAGGGCGTCCAGGCCGACGAAGAGTACCGCGGCCAGCTGCTCCGGAAGCTGGGCGAACTCTGATACTGTCAGACGCGACGACCGAGAGGCGCGGATCAGACGCCAGCTGCTTTTTCTGCCTCGACCTGGACGATGTAGGAGCGATCGTCGGCGTACTTTGCCGCCGTTTCGAGCGCCTTCTGGGTTCCGATCTGGTTGAGCGCCCAGGCCGCACTCGCGCGAACGCTGTCGTCCTCGTCCTCGTCGAGCACGTCACCCAGCGGTTCGATGGCGCGGGTGTCGCCGATCATCCCCAGCGCGCGGGCTGCGGCGGACCGGATCGACGGGTCGTCGGCTGCGAGCCGCTGGGCGACCGGCTCCGTCGACTCCTCGCTCCCGATGGCGCCCAGCGCCCGGAGCGAGACCTGTTCGAGCCCGACGTCGCCGCCCCCGAGGAAGTCGGCCAGCGTGTCGCAGGCCCGTTCGTCGGCGATCCGACCGAGAATCCGTACTGGCTGCTTGTTGCGCCGCTGGGCCAGCGCGTGGACGGGCTCGTAGGCCGCCGTCGGCGCCTCGTGCTCGATGCTGTCGAGGATGTTGTCCTCCATGAAATCGGAGTCGAGTTTCTCCATCGCCGACAGGATCGGCTCGAACTCGCCGGCCTTCTCGTAGAGCTTGATCGCGGACCACTCTGGCGGGAAGTCCTTCCGGGTTTCGGGGTCGAGCACGTCGTAAAACCCCTCGCGGCGGAGCTGTTCGCGCACCTCCAGGTCGCTCCAGATCTGCGCGTCGTCCAGGTCCGAGGAGAGGTTCTCCGTGGCGACCAGCAACGAGTCGATCGTTTCGGCGTCGTCGTCGGGGTCCAGCGGCGTCTCGTTCACCGCATCCTTCACGCTCGCGAGCGCCATCGCGGCGTCGGCGGGCGTCTCCGCGTCGTAGGCGAACGTCTCGTCGAGTGTGTCGCCGACGCGTTCGACGTACTTCCCGACTGCGTCGACGACCGAGTCGGCGCCCTCTTTCGTCCATTCGCTGTCCTCGATCGTCGAGACGGCGTCGTCCAGCGCGTCGGTGACGTCCTCGCGGTACGGGCCGCGCTGGTCCTCGACATCGGCCCGGAGGTCGTCGAGGCGGTCCTCGAACTCGTCGCGGGGGTTCGCCTCCTCCGATTCTTCCGCCTCGTCCTCGTCCTCCTCGGCTTCGTCCGCCTCGTCCTCCTCGGCTTCGTCCGCCTCGTCCTCGATTTCGACGGCGAAGACGGCGTCCTCGAGGTCGGCCTCGATCTCGTCGAGCGTGGTCTCGACTCTGTCGAGGTCGTCCTCGGTCTCCGCCCGGTCGACGGCGTCGGCGGCCTCGTCGAGGCGCTCGGCGAACGGCTCGGGGTCGGCCGGTTCGGGTGGCTCGCTGCTCCCCTCGGCTGCCTCCGTCTTCTCCGCGTCTGGTTCCTCGTCCCCGTTGCTCATGTGTCAACGTGTGGCTGTTCGCGCCAAAGGCGTTTCCATTAACGTGCATGGGCCACGGCGACCCGCTGACCAGCGGGGACAGCGTCTCCCCACCCGGGGAGTCCTCGCCGATGGGATTAGGTGTCGGGCGCGCGAACTCCGGACGTGGACGAGCACACGCGGGACCCGTCGGTTGACGGTCCGTCCGGCAGTCCGACCGGGTGGCTCCCCGAGGAGGGCCGCTGGGAACACGACACGCTGCGGCGGGCCGTCGTCCACGGCGTCCGCCTGTACAACGCCGGCGCGTTCCATGAATCGCATGACTGCTTTGAATCAGAGTGGTACAACTACGGGAGCGGGACCACCGAGAGCGCCTTCCTTCACGGGATGGTGCAGGTCGCCGCGGGGGCCTACAAGCAGTACGACTTCGGAGACGACGACGGGATGCGGAGCCTCTTTCAGACGGCTCTCCAGTATCTTCAGGGCGTCCCCAACGATTACTACGGCGTCGACGTGCTCGACGTGCGGACGGCACTCACGAACGCATGCGCGGACCCGGCCTCACTCGACGGCTGGCGCATCCGGCTGGACCGGGACACACCTGTCGCGACGGCAGCGGATCACGAGTTCGTCCGCGAGCGATGAGCCGTTCACACGTGAGAATATACCCTTTCGAACACCTGGACACTCCTTGATGAATGATCTGTGATATGGATCGTAAGTTTCACTTGCGCTGGTCTCTTGGAGAATTAGTCGAAATCGGACCTGAAGGGTTTATTATATAAACGGAACTGGATAAATTAGCTTTATGAGCGAGCGCATTCAATCATCCGAGAGAGGTGAAAACGATGCGACTCGAAGGCCGTACATGTCTGGTTACTGGTGCATCGAAGGGAATTGGGCGAGGGATCGCCGAGGAGATCGGCGAGCACGGGGCGAACGTCGTCGTCAACTACCGCTCCTCGGAGGACGCCGCCTACGAAGTAGAGAGGCTCATCAACGAGGGGCCGGGGACGGCGATGGTCGCGCAGGCCGACGTCTCGGAGTTCGACGAGGTCGGCGCGATGGTCGAGGCCGCCAGAAACGAGTTCGGCACCATCGACGTCCTGGTGAACAATGCCGGTATCACCGTCGACAAGAAGTTCGAGAACATGACCCGCGAGGACTGGGACCGGGTGATGGATGTCAACCTCGGCGGGGTGTACAACTGCACGAAACATTGCTTCGACGACCTGCGCGAGGCCCACGAGGGGCGTCTGGTCAACATCTCCTCTGTCGTCGGGCAGCAGGGCAACTACGGGCAGTCAAACTACGCCGCGACCAAGAGCGGTCTGTTCGGGTTCACCCGGACGATCGCGCTGGAGATGGCCTACCACGGGTCGACGGCGAACTGCGTCGCGCCCGGCTTCGTCGAGACTGACATGCTCGCGGAGGTGCCGGATCGGGTTCGTGATCAGATCCTCGAACGGATCCCGCTCGACCGCTTCGCGGCGGTCGAAGACATCGTCGGCATCGTCCGGTTCCTCGCCAGCGAGGAGTCGAGCTACATGACCGGCCAGGTGCTGGGCGTCAACGGGGGGATGGAATGGTGAGCCAGGTACGCGTCGCCGGCGTCGGCATGACGCCGTTCGGGAAGTCTCCCGAGCGCACGGCACGCGAGATGTTCGGCGACGCCGCCGACGAAGCCTTCGAGGACGCCGGGGTCGACCCCGACGACGTCGAGGAAGTGTTCTACGGCAACTTCATGGGGGAGTTCGCCGAACAGCAGGGCCACCAGGGGCCGCTGGCTGCCTCTGCGGCGGGCGTCCGTGCGCCCGCAACGCGCATCGAGAGCGCGTGTGCCTCAAGCGGTGTCGCAGTCCGGATGGGCGTCGAGAAGATCCGCAGCGGGGCGGCAGACGTCGTCCTCGTGGGCGGTGCCGAGCGGATGACGAACCTCTCGACGGCCGACGGCACCGCCGCGCTCGCCGCGGCAGCCGACGCGCTCTACGAGATCAACGCCGGCGTTACCTTCCCTGGTGCGTACTCGCTGATGGCGAACCGCTACTTCGAGGAGTACGGCGGCGACCGGGAGGACCTCGCTCACGTCGCCGTCAAGAACCACGACCACGCAGTCGACAACGAACTGGCCCAGTTCCAGATGGAGATCACCGTCGAGAAGGTGCTCGACGCGGTCCAGGTCTGCTCGCCGTTCGGCCTGTTCGACTGCTCGCCGATGAGCGACGGCGGGAGCGCCGCGGTCCTCGTCAGCGAGGCGTTCGCCGAGGAGCACGGCCTCGACGCTTCCGTGGCGATCACCGGCACAGGGCAGGCCAGCGACAGCCTGGCGCTGCACGACCGCGAGTCTATCACGGGCACGCCGGCCGCCGCCGAGGCCGCCCAGATGGCCTACGACGACGCCGGGGTCACCCCCGACGACGTCGACGTCGCGGAGGTCCACGACTGTTTCACCATCGCGGAAGTGCTCGCGATCGAGTCGCTCGGTTTCTTCGGGAAAGGCGAGGGGATCACGGTCGCGCGCGAGGGCAAGACGGCGATCGACGGCGAACTGCCGGTGAACCTCTCCGGCGGCCTCAAGGCGAAGGGCCACCCTGTCGGCGCCACTGGCGGCGCGCAAATCTCGGAGATGACCAAAATGCTCCGCGGCGATCACGTCAACAGTGACGCCGTCTCCGACGCGACGGTCGGACTCACCCACAACGCGGGTGGAACCGTCGCGAGCTGCGTCGTCAACGTCCTGGAGGTGGTAGAATGAGCGACGACGACGGCGTCCGTGACGCCGGCTACGACGACTTCCTCGACGCGATCGAGGACGGCGACCCGTTCTTCCTGCAGAGCCCGAGCGGCAACGGCTGGCTCCCGCCGCAGATCCGCGACCCCGAGACCGGCGAGGGCGGGCTAGAAGAGCAGCCGCTGCCCGACACCGGCGAAATCCTCACCATGACGACAGTCTACGTCTCCGGACCGACGTTCGTCGACGACACGCCGTACGTCGTGGCGATCGCCGAGTTCGGCCCGGTGCGCATGACCGGCCAGGTGCGGGGCGTCGACCCGGACGACGTCGGGATCGGTCAGGCGGTGGAGATCGGTGTCGATCGGACCGAGACGACGGGCGAACGGGTCATCGTGTTCGATCCGATCTGACACACTGGCGCCTTACTCGTCCTCGACAGGGTGCTCGATTCCTTCTGCAGCGTCGTACACGCCGGCTGTTTCTTCGAGAAGCTTCGGGTACGCCGCGAACACAGCCAGGATGTCCTCCTCGTTGACCAGCCGTGCGATAGGGAGGCGCACGACGACCTCCTGTCCCTGCCGTTCAGTGGTCGCTTCGTGCTGCGTGAAGGTTCGGTCGGCTCCGAGGACGCGGACCGATCGGCTCCCGACCTCGCGGACATCGTCGATCCCGTCCTCACCGGCTCGCGTCGCGATCTCCGAGAGCAACTGCCGCGTGTCGAACGACGCGAACGGGTTCGCCTCCTGGTCGGCGACGGTGACGCTTGGGGTGGTAAACAGGTGAACCGTAGCGACGCCGCCGTCCGTAGCCGGGACCGTTTTCCGGTACGTCGCGAGGTAGTTGGTCAGCCGCAGGTCGCGGGTTTCGCCGGCGACCTCGACTGTTTCGACCATCGTCATCTCGGCCGTGCCGTCGTGCTCGAAGCTCGTCCGGTCGAGCGTGTCGCTGTCGATCGCCGCCGGAGTTGCCGAGCGCTCGATCTCGTCATCCAGGAGGCTACAGCCCGCGATCGAACCGAGGGTCGCCGTCGCGGCGGCCGCGAGCAGACGCCGCCGGACCAGCGACCGAGGGCTGGCGGCCCCGTTCCGCGTCCGTTTCATACTGGCAGGGAACACCGGTGGCTGTAAAGCACTTTGGGCATCGGATCGCTTGATCTGTATCAGTACTCGCCGACCACGCAGTACCCGTCGAACCCGGCTGTGACGGACTGCTCGTCGAGTCATACTGGTGGCTGTAAGCACGTGAAAACTCGAATTGAGAATCCAGGCGGAACGGGTCTGTATCCGCAGAGAGCAGAGACTAGCGAGTAAAAGAATTACAGCCACCAGTATCATCCCGGACTGTGGTGTCGCCGTCTCTCGCGTCCAGCAGCGGGCCGAGCAGTTGCACGTCTGACGATGCTGCCACGACGGCCATCGACTCCGCGGGTCCTCCCCCGTTCGTTTATCTCCGTCGAGTCCAATGACCAGGTAGAGATGGGGCCCAGCGCCCAGTTGCCCGGGACACCCGACGTCGAGCGGATCGTCTGTCACGTCGACATGGACTGCTTCTACGCGGCCTGTGAACGGCTCAGAGAGCCGGCGCTGCGGGGCGAACCGGTCGTCGTCGGAATGGGGTACGAACCTGGCGATGACGGCGGGGCTGTCGCCACGGCCAGCTACGAGGCACGCGAGTACGGGGTCGAGAGCGCACAGGCGATCTCGGTGGCGCTCGACCTCCTTCCACGGAAGATCGACGCAGTCGACAGGGCCGACCTGAGCGTCGAGGACGCCGGCTACTACCGTCCCGTCGACATGGAGTCCTACGAGTCGGTGGCCGCCGACATCCGGGAGATCCTGCACGCGAACGCTGACGTCGTGCGGGAAGTCAGTATCGACGAGGCGTATCTGGACGTGACCGGGCGGACCGACTGGGACGATGCGGGCTCGTTTGCAGCCGACCTGAAGACGGCGATCAGCGACGCGGTCGGCGTGACGGCGAGTGTCGGGGTCGCGCCGACGATGAGCGCGGCGAAAGTGGCCAGTGACAGGGACAAACCTGACGGGCTGGTAGTCGTCAAGCCCGGGGACGTGGCAGAGTTCTTCGCGCCGCTGGACGTCGAGGCCGTCCACGGCGTGGGTCCGGTCACCGCTGCGGAACTCCGGGAGCTGGGGATCGAGACGGCGGGCGACCTGGCGGCTGCCGACCCGGCGCGCCTCGAATCCCGGTTCGGCGAGCGGGGCCGGCGCGTCGCCCGGTTCGCACGCGGCGACGACGGCCGGGCGGTCGAGCCGCGAGGTGACCCCAAAAGCCTCTCGCGGGAATCCGCCTTCTCGGAGGCCACGTCGGACCCGGACAGACAGCGTGATCGCCTCCTGACGCTCGCCGAGGCCGTCGCTCAGCGTGCACGCCGCAAGGACGTGTTCTACCAGACGATCAGCATCAAGGTGGTGACGCCGCCGTTCGACGTCCAGACCCGCGCCGAGTCGCTCCCCGGGCCAGTAGAGGACCCGGACCTCGTCGCTTCCATCGCGTCGACGCTGTTCGAGGAGTTCGAGGGCGAGCAGGTCCGGAAACTCGGCGTCAGGGTGTCGAACCTCTCCTTTGCAGCGGGGGACCAGCCGTCACTCAAGCAGTGGGCGGGTGACCTCCGGGACGACGTAACAGGCGGTGGGAGTGACGAGGACGCAACCGAGACGGCAGAGACGGAGCGCGTGAACGGAGCTGCGGGCCGGGAACCCCCGTCAAACGCCGGACGGGACGACGACGGCCAGCGACGACTCGGGGATTTTCAGCCGTGATCGCGCCGAGGCAAGGTTTTTATCAGGCAATCGCTTTCGTCACTAGTAACTCATGTCTGCTGAGGATTCGTCAGATGGAGAGCGAGGGGAGAACGTCGACGGGAACGATCCGGACGACACCTCCCCTGGGGCGGAGACCGGTAGCCGGGTAGACATCGACAGCGCGGAAGTACGCGAACGGCTCGAACAGGAGGCCGATCGGGCCGTCGAGCAGTTCGACGAGAGCATCGTCGACCTGCTGTCGTGGCTGCTCGACACCGAAACCAGAGCGCGGATCTTCGTTCATCTCCGGCAACACCCCAACAGCACCAGCGACGAGATCTCGGAGGGGACCGGCCTCTATCCCAGTACCGTCCGGGAAGCGCTGGCGGGCCTGCACGACGAGGGGACCGTGACCCGGCAGAAACGGCAGAACGACGGCGCCGGGAACAACCCCTACGAGTACAGCGCAATCCCGCCGAGCGAGCTCGTCGGCGACGTCGTTGAGGAGGTCCAGAGTCAACTGAACACGGTGTTCAACCTCGACTCGTACATCGACCGGAGCAGGGACGCCGAAACCGAGCCGGTCACGATCACCGTTCGGGACGAGACCGACGTCGACGAGTCCGCTTCGACGGGGCGTGAGGACTCGGCGGCGGAACCGGACTCGGCCGACGACGGCACCGAGGGGAGTGACGGAGGCGACGACGCCGACGCCGACGGTTCGGCGGACGCCGACGATTCGACGGACGCCGACGCCGAGTAGGGCAGCGGGTTTCGAAGCCACTTTACGAGCGACTCTCTGTGAGTGAGTATGGGAGCGACGACAGAAGTGGCGCTTGGGGGGACCTTCGACCCGGTGCACGACGGGCACCGGGCGCTGTTCGAGCGGGCGTTCGAACTCGGGAACGTGACCATCGGGCTGACGAGTGACTCGCTCGCAGTGACGACTCGCAACGAGGAGCGGCCGATCCGCTCCTACGACGTTCGCAGGCAGGAACTCGAAGCTGAACTGGACTCATTCACAGACGCCTACGACCGGACAGTCACGGTGCGACGGCTCGATGAGCCGACCGGCATTGCCACCGAGCCGGGGTTCGACGTGCTCGTGGTGTCGCCGGAGACGAAAACCGGCGGCATGCGGATCAACGAGATCCGCCGCGAGCGCGGGCTGGACCCGCTCGAACTCGTGGTAGTCGATCACCTCGTTGCCGAGGACGGAGACATCATCTCGTCGACGCGGATCGTCAACGGTGAGATCGACGAGCACGGGAACCTCACGCCGGACCGCAGCGGCCGGGCCCCACAGGGTGCGGACGGCGATTAGCTACCAGTCGGGCGGTTCGAAGCCGGCGGCCCGGAGCTGATCGTTCCAGCGTTGCTGGATCGTCAGCCGCGACACCCCGACGGCGTCGGCGACGTCGCCCTGAGACTGCTGTTCACCGGCGACAAGCGCCCCGACGTACAGCGAGGCTCCGAGCACGGCTTTTTTCGACCGCTCCTCGTCAGGGGCCGTGCTCAGAAACACGTCACGGGCCCGCGAGCGCGCCTCGCTGCCGAGGTCTAACCGATCGGCTGCCACTTCGAGGTTGGCGAGCCACTCGGCCTCGTCGAGTTCGTCGCTTGCTCGGTACACGAGAATTCGTAGACGCGGATCGGACATAACGTTTGCCCGGAGCGAAGCGTTCATTTGGGTGCTCCTGAAAGAGGGGACTGAGCGCGGGTAGCCGAGCCAGGCCAAAGGTGCAGCGCTTAGGACGCTGTCCCGTAGGGGTCCGCCGGTTCAAATCCGGTCCCGCGCACTTCTCCGCGAACGATTCGTGAGCGGAGAGTGCGCGGTCAGGAAGGATTTGAGCCCTGAAAGACGCAGTGCGCGCAGCGAACGGTGTGAACCCCAGAAGTAGTGTTAGAGCGGTTCGTCGCCTTCGATGATCCGGAGCGCGCGGTCGGCCAGCGCTGGAACGGCGTCCTCCATCCCGGGATACATCGGATCGTCAGCGTTGCCCTCCAGGTACCGGTGGAAGAACATCTCGCCGAGGCCGGCGAGTTTGTACACTGCGAGCGCCCGGTAGAACCGCTCGTGTTCGAACGCGAGCCCCGTCTGTTCCTCCCAGCGGTCGACCAGTGCCTGCCGGGTCGGATAGTCAGGGTGCTCGACAAACCGCGTCGCGAGGTGGTCGATCGCCGGGTCCGGGTCGCCCTGATCCCGCCAGTCGGAGAGCATCCAGCCGAGGTCGGCGCGCGGATCGCCGAGCGTGCACAGCTCCCAGTCGAACACCGCGACGAGTTCGACCGGTGAGTTCCCACTGAACATCACGTTGTCAAGCTTGTAGTCACCGTGCGCGATGGCGTGGGGGTGCGAGTCCGGACAGTGCTCGTCGAGCCAGGCGCCGACGCGGTCGAGTTCGGGCACCTCACGCTTCTCGGCCGTCACTTCGAACGCCCAGGCGAGCTGTTTACCCCAGCGCGTCACCTGCCGTTCGGTGTAGCCGGCGGGCCGACCGAAGTCGCCGAGCCCCACCGCTTGTGGGTCGAGGTCGTGGATTGCCGCGAGCGTGTCGACGAGTTCGGTCCCGATCCGGTCGCGGGCGTCGGCTGTAGCGAACGCCGCGGACTCCTCGTCGCGGAAAACCGTGCCCTCGACGCGGTCCATGACGTAGAAGTCGCTGCCGATGACCGAGTGGTCGTCGCACGCGGTGACCGTCGGCGGGACGGGAACGCCGGTGTCCTGCAGCGCGTCGATCACGCGGTACTCCCGGAGGACGTCGTGTGCGGTTTCGGCCGTCTCGCCCGGCGGCGGCCGCCTGACGACGAGTTCGCGGTCGCCCCAGGTGACGAACAGCGTCTCGTTCGAGTGGCCCTGCTCGTGCCGGCGGACGCCGTAGCGCTCCGCGGAACCGAGCCGGTCGGTGAGAAAATCGGCCAGCGCGTCCTCGTCGACCAGCCGCTCGAAGTAGTCCTCGGACATGCTCAGCCGTACCGGTGGATCAATCAAAAACCCCGGGGCTGGGGGCGCAATGCCGCGTCGGGGTGCTACAGGGAGAGCAGCGAGAGAGCCCACCCCCTAGGGGGTGGGGTGAATCGCGTGCGCTTGGTGGCGCAACCGCAGGATTTAGGCCGTTCGGGGTCGAACGTTTGGTAACTCACTCGCCGAAACCAATCCGGAAACACTGGGGTCCTTCCCGCCGACACGCATCACACGATGCTTCCAGTACCCCTGCCCCTGCAACACGGGATGGGGTGACG
>PXRK01000041.1 GCA_003021015.1 Halobacteriales archaeon QS_4_66_20
CGATCACACTCGCTGTGTGCGGGAGGTGCGACCTCTTCACTCCCTGTCGTACATCACGCTCCAGGGAGTTAGCAGGATTCCTCACCAAGTCAGCCGATTGCGGTGCTCGCTCTCTCCGGTCGCTGCGCTCCTCATCCCTCGCGCTGACTGCTCGCGGTCCTCACTGCGTTCGGACACGCTCGCCAGACCGCGCCGACGTTATCAGCGTAATCAGCCGACTAGCTGGAGATCCACAGAAGCTCGTCTGCCGTTTCCCTCGAACGAATTCAGGGCGCGTAGTAGTACTCGCCGGCGGTTTTCTGCTCGCGGTCGAGCTGGCTGCCGGGCTTGTTGATCCGCGGCCGGGAGGTCCGTTCGTCGCGGCGGAACGTGATGTCGAGGTTCGAGAGAAACTCGTTCATCCCCTCGCGCATCCCCTGTGGCGGCGCGGCGTAGCCGTGCTCGGCGGGCTCGCCGTCGAACACCAGCAGCCGGTCCGAGAGCAGGTCGATCATGTAGATGTCGTGGTCGATCACCATCGCCGTCGCGTCGTGGTTCTCGGCGTAGCGCCGGATGGCGGAGGTGGCGAGTACCCGCTGCTCGACGTCCAGGTGTGCGGATGGCTCGTCCAGCAGGTACAGGTCGGCGTCCTTCGAGAGACAGGCCGCGATAGCGATCCGCTGGCGCTCGCCGCCCGAGAGGTCCGTGAGGTGCTGTTCCATCACCCGCTCCAGCTGTAGCGGCTGGGCGATTTCGGTGGTCCAGTACGAGGAGCCGAAGTCGTCGGTGATCGACGCGAGAAAGGCGTCGACGCGGATCGACTGGTCGATCTCGATGTACTGGGGCTTGTAGGCGATGTCCAGCGACTCCGCGACGGCGCCCTCGTCGGGGTCGAGCCGCCCCGCGAGCAGCTTGGCGAACGTCGACTTCCCGATCCCGTTCGGCCCGACGACGCCCAGCACCTCGTTCTCGCGGATCTCGCCCGCATCGACCGACAGCGAGAACTCGCCCTCGCCGTAGCTCTTCTCCAGCGCGGGGTACGAGACGACGACGTCGCCGGCCGTCGCCGTCCGCGGGGCGTGCTCCTCGAACTCGATGTCGGTCTCGCGGATCCGCATGTTCTCGTTTTCGAGGTACCCCGAGAGGTACTCGTTGATGCCGCCTTTGACTGGTTTCGGGGGCGTGATGATGCCGAACGCACCCGGTTGGCCGTAGCCGACGTGGATCGCGTCCGCAAGCAGGTCCAGAATCGCCAGGTCGTGCTCGACGACAAGCATCGACCGCCCCTCCTCCTCGGCGAGTTCCCGGACGAGACGGGCGACGGTCATCCGCTGGCTGATGTCCAGATACGGCGTGATCTCGTCGAGGAAGTAGAAGTCAGCATCCCGGGCCAGCGTCGCCGCGAGCGCGACCCGCTGGAGCTCGCCGCCCGACAGCGTGTCGATCGGCTGGTCGATCACGGGCGCGATCCCCAGGCGCTCGACCAGCTCCGAGAGCGCGTCGCGCTCGTCAGTGCGCTCCAGCAGTTCGCGTGTTTTCCCGTCGAACTGATCGGGAATCTGGTCGACGTACTGGGGTTTGCGCGCCACTGTCACGTCGCCGTCGCGCATCGCCGCCAGGTACTCCTGGAGGGCTGTCCCGCGGTACGCCTCGAGGATCTGCTCCCAGTCGGGCTCCTCGCCGACGTTGCCCAGGTTGGGCGCGAGTTCGTCCGCCAGTATCTGGACGGCCGTCGTCTTCCCGATCCCGTTCGGACCGAGGATGCCGGTGACGCGACCCTCCTCGGGTGCGGGGAGGCCGTACAGCGCGAACGCGTTCTCGCCGTAGCGGTGGACCGGGTTCTCGTCGAGTTCCTGCGGGAGATTGAGGATCTGGATCGCGTCGAACGGGCACTTCTCGACGCAGATGCCGCAGGACTCGCCCAGGCAGATCTCCTCGGAGATCCAGATCTGGTCGTCGGTGCCCCGGTAGACGTCACCCTCCTCGAAGCGTTCCTCGCGGGTGATGATGCACTCCTTGCCTGTCCGGTTTGGCGGGCAGAAGTTCGCACACTCGTAGTTGCACCTGTCGGGCTGGCACAGCTCCAGGTCGACGACTGCGATGCTGTCGTCTGCCATCTCACACCCCTGCAGTCATCAGGATGCCCCAGGTGACAAACCAGAGCGTAAACGTCATGAAGCCGACGTACAGCTGGTCTTTCATCCCGAAATCATCCGTGTCGATGCCGCAAAGCCGGTAGATGGGGAACTGGAGGACGATCGCGGCCACAAGCACGAGCACGCCGGTGATGTCGTCGGGTGCGGTCGCGACGAAATGGGCCACGACCCCGGCGACCATCCCGAGCACCGTCGCGACGGTCGTCACGGTGATGCTCCGGACGTACGGGTCGACCCCCTCGTCCGTGGCGCTCTCGCCGGCGTCGGCACTCCCGCCGGCGTCGGATACGCCGCCCGCGTCGGCCCCGTCGCTCGTCTCCGTCGCCATACCCCACTGTCGGCCACCGCGCCTAAAAAGACGTTCGTTTGTCCCCTCGCGGGACTCTCGCGCCCACTCGTCGGTCACCTGAGCGGTCCGAAGCGAAAGGGCGGGGAGGAGCCGACCCGGCAGTGACCAACCGCCGTTGGTCGGCTGGCCGTGGTTGGGCGTGACGGAGCCATCCAGTTTGGATGCCACCCCACATCCCACTCACGGGCTGTGGAGTAGCGACCGGGGGACGGAATGGTTCACCGGTCGTGAACCGCTCCGGTGCAACCAGCCCCGTCCACGCATGGGGGCGGCAGGCCGAAACCGCAACCGCGGAGGAAGCCCCGCCCTCACGGACCGAGCGCCGTAGGCGCGAGGGAGTAGGGCGGGGTAGTTGACACGGCCGTAACGAGTGAGAAGAATTATACGTACACGATCTATTATACGTCGCATGTCACCCGACATCGACCGCCGGACGTTTCTGACCGGGATCGGCGCGGTAGGGACCGCCGCCATCGCGGGCTGCAGCGACGAGGATCCCGTCGAGGGCGACGGGAACGGAGACGGGAATGGGAACGGGAACGGCAACGGCAACGGAAACGGAAACGGAAACGGCAACGGCAACGGGAACGGCAACGGCAATGGGAGCTCCGAGGGGGGGCAGATCCAGCTCGTGCAGATCCCCCAGGAGACGACCGATCCGATCGGCGTCGCGGGGCCGATCAACGCGTGGACGAACTGGCAGACCCACGAGCAGCTGTTCGCCTACGAGCAGGGAACGCCGCCGGTAACCGGGTTGCTGGCCGAAGAGTACACGGTCTCCGACGACTACCTGACGTACACGTTCACGCTCCAGGAGGGGGTCACGCTACACAACGGCGACGAGATGACCGCGGACGACGTGGCGTACTCCTGGCGGCGGCTCGCCGAGTCCCCGAACAACCGCGGCCACGCCAACCGGATCGTCGGGGGGCCGATGTCGGTCGACCACGAGGTCACCGAGGACGACGAGACGGTCCCCGGCTCGCTGGCGCTGGAAGCGGTCGACGAGTACACCGTCGAGATGACGCTGGAAACCCCGTTCCACGGGACGCTGGGCAACCTCGCTGATCCCCGGCTGTCCGTGATCCCCGAGGGGATCGTCGGCGACATTGAGGGCTACGAGGGCGAGTACGACTACGACGAGTGGCTCACCAGCCACCTCCACGGGAGCGGCCCGTTCCGGCTCGCGAACTGGGACCGCGGCAACGAGATCGTCCTCGAACGGTTCGAGGACTACCACGGCTCCGTCGCGGACGCCGACGGCGTCAGGCTGCAGATTCTCGGCGACCCGAACGCGGTGTACACCACCGCGGTCAACGAGGGGAACATCGACATCTTCGACCTGCCACAGTCGCAGTTCGACCCGGAACTGCTCTCGGTCGAGGAGGAGCTCGGCGGCGACCGCCGGGAGGGGACCTACGGTCCGGTCACGAACGACGAGACGCTCAACTACGGCGAGACCAGCCTGCCACGGACCCAG
This sequence comes from Halobacteriales archaeon QS_4_66_20, assembly GCA_003021015.1. Taxonomy (GTDB): domain Archaea; phylum Halobacteriota; class Halobacteria; order Halobacteriales; family Haloarculaceae; genus Halovenus. The sequence goes on from PXRK01000041.1 coordinate 3,965, forward strand.
TACGCGATCTTCAACACGCAGCGGGTCGACAAACCCGCGCGGCAGGCGATCGCCTACCTCGTCAACCAGGAGACGATCACGCAAACTGCCCTCCGTGGGCAGGGGACGCCGGCGTACCTGCTGACGCCGCCCAGCGGCTTCCCCGGCGGGCCGGAGGCCTACCACGAGCTGGCCCAGAACGACTACCCCTACGGCTACGCCCAGTCCGACATCGAGTCGGCCCGCCAGGTCATGGAGGAGGCCGGGTACAGTGAGGACAACATGTACGAGACGACCATCCAGCACCCCTCGGACAGGCAGGCCTCCGAGTGGTCCAGCATCGCGAGCCTGATCCAGGACCAGGCGGAGGCGGCCCACATCGACGTCAGCATCGAGGAAGCGCCGTCGTCGACGCTGACGAGCCGGGCGTTCGAGGGCGAGATCACGATCTACCTGGTCTGGAACGCCCTGAACTGGCTCGAGGCCGACGCGATGCTGCGCTTCGCGTACCCGAACCAGTTCGCCTGGTCCCGCTGGGGTGCCGAGGTCGACTTCGAGTACGAGGGCCTCTCGGAGGCGGCACAGCAGGCGACCGACGCCTGGGAGCGTTACGAGCAACACCAGACGCCGAGCGACAGCGACCAGCAGGCCCGCAACGAGGCGTACGTCGAGATCGAACGCGCCAACTGGCAGGACATGACGATGCTCCCGCTGTGGCACCCGATCGAGGAGCTGTACTGGTACGACTGGGTCGAGGGCTTCGAGATGCACGGCTCACAGCGCCGGCCCGCGCTGAACAACGTCTCGCTCACCCGCTGATCGTCGCCCCCCTTAGTCGGACGTGTCGTCTTCGTCGATCACATCTTCGTCTTCCAGCCACGCCCGGATCTCGTCGCTACTGTAGGTCTCCCCCTCTCCAGTCGCCAGCTGGTGTTCGCTGGCGGCGATGTCCTTCCAGCCCTTCCGCGAGAACGCGGGATGCTTCATGGCGTCTCGAAGCGCCCACCGGATGAACTCGCTGCGGGACGGGAAGTCTTCGGCCCGCCACGTTGCATCAAGGTCGTCAAGGAACGCCTGCGGAATCTTGAGAGTGATCGTGGTCATATTGGGGTCGTCGTTGGCCCCTTCGTCAGCGTCGGACATACATCTGTATTACCTCCGTATTACCATAAGCGTAGTCGATGTTCGAGCGAGGCATATTGCACCGTGTGGGGCAATACTTTGGATGTAGCACCACATGTCACAGAACCAGAAAGCCCTACCCTCAGCGAGCGCGTCAGCGCGAGCAGGGTGGGGTAGTTCACCTAGGCTCCGTCTCCGAACTGTCGTCGCGTCCGTGGGACGCCCACTCGTGGTGATAGGCACGCTGTTCTGCCGTCGTGTCGTCGATCGCGACGCCCATCGTGTCCAGTTTCTCGTGGGCGACCGCCCGGTCAACACTCGCCGGGGTTGCCGTCGCTGTCCGGCGCCGAGAGGTTCACCACCTGCCCCCGGGTGAGCAGCGTCACCGCGCGGCCATCGGGGAAGTGGTAGCGCTCGACGCCGGGGCCCCGCTGTTCGACGCTGGTCGCCTCGTCGGCCAGCGCCCCGGTGTCGATTTCGATGGCGCTGCCGATCGAGGCCAGCACTGCGCCGTCAGCGAGCGCGTCGAGGTGTTCGCGGCGGAGCACCCGGTACCGGCCGGTCGCGGTAATCACGAACTCGGCGTCGGTGACCGCCTCGGCCATCGGCTGGACGTCGTGGCCGTCGGCGAGCGCCGAAAGCGCCTTCCGCGGGTCGACCTCCGTGACGACCGTGCGGGCGCCCAGCGCGCGGAGCTTCCGGGCGATCCCACGGCCGCAGTGGCCGTAGCCAGCCACGACCGCGACGGAGCCGGCGAGCATCGCGTCGGTCAGCGACGTGATCGCCGACAGCGAGCTCTCGGCGGTCCCGTGAACGTTGTCGAAGTGCTGTTTCATCGGCGTCCCGTTGACGTCGAACACCGGGAACGCCAGCGCGTCCTGGTCATCCATCGTCCGTAGCCGGGTGATCCCGCCGGTGGTCTGCTCGCAGGCGCCGCGGACGCCCGCCGCCACGTCGGGAAACTCGTCGTGGACGATACTCAGCAGGTGTGCGCCGTCGTCGGCGAGCAGGTCCGGCTCCTGTTCGAGCAGCTCCCGGCGTGCGCCGACGAGGTCCTCGTGGCTCATTCCGGCGTCGGCGAGGGGCGTCACCCCCGGCTGCTCGCGGAGCCAGGCGACGACCTCTCCGTGGGTGCTGCCGGCCTCGCCGGTCGCGACCACCTCGGCGCCGCCGGACGCGAGGACGTCGATGAACAGTCCGGTGTGGGGCGTCAGCGGCGCCGAGACGCCGACCGTCAGCCCCGCGAACGGCGTCGACTCGCCGTACTGCTCGGCGTAGGACCGCAACAGCGGGGACCGATCGCGTGCGGCGGCGATCGGATCGTCAGCGTCGTTGCTCATAGTGTGCCACCGGTGCGGACGTGCAAAACGCTTTGCACCTGCTACAGCCGTCGACGCACTGATCGCCGGTGTTCTCGATTCACGTCCGAACGACCCCGGTTCTCATACTGTCGGACGTAACTCTGTGTCACATCGTGACACTCTCCTGGCTGTGTTCGCACGGTTGAACGGCTGAACGTGACGCGTGACTCCACGAAATTACGTCCGACAGTATCACTCGCGTCCCGCCGGATCGAGGTACCGGTCCACGAGCCAGACGCCGCCCGCGAGGAGGACTGCGAGCACGAGCACGCGGCGGTCCGCAGCGAGGTACAGGCCGGGCGTCGGGTTGCGCCACCACGTGAACGGGTACAGCGAGACGCCGTTCGCGCCGTCAGCCCACGCCTTCAGCCCGTCGATCAGGAGATGTGAACACCCGCCCGCGACGAGGAGTCCGAGGGCGCGCCGACGCTGACTCGATCGCTCGAACAGCAGCGCCAGCGCGGCAGCCACAACCAGCACCCCGCCGAGCGTGTGGATGGCCGCCCAGTCGAAGGGGATGCCGAGGGCCGCGCCGATGACAGCCCCGTCGAGGAACGCCCCGAGGACGTCCAGATCCGGCAGGATCGCTCCAACCATGCCGACAGCGACCCAGCGGCGGTCGAGCCACGACACCGCCCAGCCGGTGACGGTGAACGCCGCGAACGCGAACAGGACGTGTGAGAGCAGATCACTCATTCCGATCACCCCGCGAGTGTCGCTCACTCATCCCGATCACCTCGGGCGGTGATCGCCAGCGTCCGGAGGTCGATCCGCCAGTGTCGGAAGAACACCCCCGCGACGAGCAGGAGGGCGGCGGCCGAGACCGCGTACTTCGAGAACTGCTCGTCCGGCGATTCCACCACGACGACAACACGGTCGGCATGCTGGACGGTTCCTTCCCCGGAAAGTTCGCCGTACACCTGCACCGTGCCACCCGGCTTGGCGTCGGTGGAGCGGCCGCGGACCTCGACGACGCGTGCGACCTCGCCGTCGTCAGTTTCGACCCTCATGGTGAACCCGTTCTCGCCGGCTGCCTCGACGACGCCCACCAGGAGCACCTGCTCGCCGTCCCAGCCGCCGGGCTCCTCGGCCAGTTGCTCGCCCGTGGGGTAGGGCCAGTTCTCGTCGTACGTCGCCCCGTAGTGGATACAGAGCCCCAGTGCGAGTGCGAGGGCGACCGCGACGGCACCGAGCCGGACGCTCCGTCGCATGTCTGGAACCGATACGCGTGGCCTGTTAACTCTTGGTTCGTCGGGACGAGAGACGACAGTTCAGAGGGGCTGTGTTCGGCCCGATGCGGACGGACTGACCGTTCAGACCGTCTGTGAATTGCTCGCTCCCTTCGGTCGCTCGCAATTACCGCAGCAGTGGTTCCGATGTGTCCGGGCCGCGCCACGGCGCGCTCCTCTGCAGTGGTGGAACCGCGAGCGAGCGCGGCGGCGGGCCGGATGGCCCGACAGAGCGCGAGCAACACAGCTGTCACAGTTATTTGC
>PXRK01000042.1 GCA_003021015.1 Halobacteriales archaeon QS_4_66_20
CGAAGCGTAGCGAAGTGAGCGCAGTCGAGCGACCTGGGGCGTTCTCTGTCTCGAACCTGCTGTTTCATCTCTCCCAGATCCCTCAATAGCTTCTGTGAATTACTAACGCGCGGCGATGGTTGATGAGTGCCAGTGATGCGTGGCTCCGCCGGCGTCGAACGGTACGGTTTAACGGCCCCACTCCCAACGACGGCACAGTGAGTGATTCGGACGACGGCTCCGCCGGGGCAGCGCAGGGCGACTCCGACGGGAGTGAAGCGGCCGGGACCCCGGAGCGGCCAGCAGGCGAAACCCCGCGGGAGGGGAGCGACGGCGAGTTCAGTTACGAGATTGCGGGCGGGGTGCTGGCCGGGCTGGGGTTCGTGTTCACGCCGCTCGTGACCGCGGCGCCGGCCGGCTACTGCGCGCTGAAAGTCCGGGAGAGCAATCCGGGCGCCTACTACGGCATCCTCGCCTTGGTCGCTGGGACCTGTCTGTTCTGGCTGATCGTCGTGTTCGCCGCGGAACTGTTCGCGGTGCTGCTCTCGGCGCTGAACGCCGGCTCGCTGACGCTCGTGCTGATCGGCGTCCCGCTCGTAGTTCTCGTGGTCGTAGTGGCCGGCGTCGCGTATCTGGTGTAGGCCTGATCGGGAGTTACCTCGCTGCAGTGGGGTCGATTCGACGGCGAGCGCGGCGGCACCACGACAGAAGGCTTTACGGGGCCCACCACGTAGCGGGGAGCAAATGGTACTCGACGATCTCGGCAGTTCGCTCCGGAGCACGCTCGACGACCTCCGGGGGAAGTCCCGCATCTCCGAGGAGGACGTCGACGAGGTGGTCAAGGAGATCCAGCGCTCGCTGATCCAGGCCGACGTCGACATCGAACTGGTCCAGGGGCTCTCGGAAAGCATCAAATCCCGGTCGCTGGAGGAGGAGCCCCCCGCGGGCACCTCGCCGCGGGACTGGGTGCTGCGCATCGTCTACGAGGAGCTGGTCGGCCTGCTCGGCGAGTCGACGGAGATCCCCTTAGAGGAGCAGACGATCATGCTTGCGGGCCTCTACGGGTCGGGGAAGACCACGACCGCGGCGAAGATGGCGTGGTGGTTCTCCAAGAAGGGGCTGCGCCCGGCGATCATCCAGACCGACACCGACCGGCCCGGCGCCTACGACCAGGCCGAGCAGATGGCCGAGAACGCCGAGGTGGCGTTCTACGGCGAACCCGACACCGACGACCCGGTGGCGATCGCCGAGCGCGGGCTGGCGGAGACCGCAGACGCCGACGTCCGCATCGTCGACACGGCGGGCCGTGACGGCCTCAACGAGGAGCTGATCGACCAGATCGAGCGCATCGAGGCCGCCGTGAATCCGGACCGGAACCTGCTGATCCTCGACGCTGCGATGGGCCAGAGCGCCAGGGAACAGGCCGCCGAGTTCGAGGAGTCGATCGGCATCGACGGCGTCGCGATCACCAAGCTCGACGGGACCGCGAAAGGCGGCGGCGCGCTCGCGGCCGTCGACCAGACCGACTCCACCATCGCCTTCCTCGGGACGGGCGAGACTGTCAAGGACATCGAGCGGTTCGAGCCCTCGAGTTTCGTCTCGCGGCTGCTGGGGATGGGCGACATCGAGCAGCTTGCCGAGCGCGTCGAGCGCGCGATGGAGGAGACCCAGGCGGAGGACGACGACTGGGAGCCCGAGGACATCCTGGAGGGGCAGTTCACGCTGTACGACCTCCAGAAGCAGATGGACGCGATGAACCGCATGGGGCCGCTCGACCAGGTGATGGACATGATCCCCGGGATGGGCGGCGGCCTCATGGACCAGCTCCCCGACGACGCGATGGACGTCACCGAGGAGCGCATGCGCGATTTCGAGGTGATCATGGACTCGATGACCGAGGAGGAACTCGAGAATCCGCGGGTGATCGGCGCGAGCCGCACCCGCCGGATCGCCCGCGGCTCCGGCAAGCCCGAGGACCGGATCCGCGAACTGCTCCAGCAGCACAAGATGATGGAGCAGACGCTCAAGCAGTTCCAGGGGATGGGCGACGCCGACATGGAGCGGATGATGGAGCAGATGCAGCAGGGCGGCGGTCCCGGCGGCCCCGGTGGCATGGGCGGTGGCGGCGGAAACCCGTTCGGGTGAGATACGTGCGATCACAACAAGAGCAGGCGGGTATGGTCGCCCGCACGTACCGGGGTGACGGGGAGTGATAGTGATTATTGTGAGTCGTTCCGGGATCGACCGAGCGACTGCGTGCGGTCGACCCGGTAAACAGTCACAATAATCACTATGAGACACCTCCCGAAACACCTCCAGCCGAGCTGGCGGTACCTCGCTGTCGAACTGGAGGCGTGGCCGGACGCCGACCTCGACCGCGACGGATTCCAGCGGGCGCTGTGGTTCGGCGCGCAGAACCTCGTCGGCGACGCCGGCAGCGCCTCGATCGGCCTCTCGGTGATGCAGTTCCGGTATCGGGCGGGTGAGGGGGAGGCGATCGTCCGGGTCCGCCGGGGCGAGGTCGAACCCGCACGGGCCGTTATCGCCTGTCTTGACGCCGTCGAGTCCGAGCCCCTCGGCGTGCGTATCGGGGGCGTCGCAGGGACGGTCCAGGCCTGTGAGGAAAAGTATATGGGGCGCGGACGGGAAAACCCGGACCAGAGACACGTCGTGTTCGAGGACGCCGACCGGTCCGCGTTCGTCAGGGATGGTCGCGTGGACGTCCGGACCGATGACGCGTTCGTGGGCGCGACGACCCTCGATATCAACTAACTATGCAGGGACAAAACCAACAGCAGGCCTACGACCGGGGGATCACCATCTTCTCCCCGGACGGTCGCCTCTACCAGGTCGAGTACGCCCGCGAAGCGGTCAAACGCGGGACGGCAAGCATCGGCATCAGAACGAACGACGGCGTAGTCATCGCGGTCGACAAGCGGATCCGCTCGCCGCTGATGGAGCGCGACAGCGTCGAGAAGATCCACAAGGCCGACGACCACGTCGGCATCGCCAGCGCCGGCCACGTCGCCGACGCGCGCCAGCTGATCGACTTCGCACGCCGGCGCGCTCAGGTGAACGAACTCCGGTACGGCGAACCGATCGCTGTCGAAACGCTCACCAAGGAGGTCACCGACTACATCCAGCAGTACACGCAGGTCGGCGGCGCACGCCCGTTCGGCGTCGCGCTGATCATCGCCGGCATTGCCGACGGCGAACCCCGCCTCTACGAGACTGATCCCTCCGGGACGCCCTACGAGTGGAAGGCCCTCGCTGTCGGCGCCGACCGCGGCGACATCAGAGAGTACCTCGAAGAGCACTACGACGAGGGGATGGACCTCGACGGCGGGGTCCGGCTCGCACTGGAGGCGCTGGCCTCCGTCAACGACGAGGAGCTCACCCCCGAAGGGATGGGCGTCGCGACGATCCCCGTCGACACCGAGCAGTTCCACGAACTCACCGAGGACGAGAGAGTCGAGTACTTGGAGGAGTTCGACCTGCTCGCTGCGGAGGACGAAGGCGACGAACCCGAAGGCGACGAGTAGCGACCTGAAGCGCGGCGTTTTCGCGGACGGTGCAACCGGCAGGAGCCTCGACAGCACAAACACCTTTAAATGCTGCTCCAGTAGACGACGGTATGATATCGCTCGACGAGGCGGTCACCGCACGGCTCGAATCCCACGGGGAGCGATTCGAGGTGCTGGTCGACCCTGACGCGGCGCTGGCGATCAAACGCGACGAGTTCGAGGACGACCTGGAGGACGTGATCGCCGCCGAGGACGTCTTCGAGGACGCCTCCCGCGGTGACCGGCCCCCGGAAAACGCCCTCGAGGAGGTGTTCGGAACCACCGATCCCCTGGAGATCATCCCGGAGGTGATCAAACGCGGCGAGATCCAGATCACGGCCGAGCAGCGCCGCGAGATGCAGGAACGCAAGCACAAGGATCTGGTCAACCGCATCACGCGCAACGCCGTCAACCCCCAGATGGACGACGCGCCACACCCGCCAGAGCGCATCGAGTCGGCGCTGGAGGAGACCGACTTCCGGATCGATCCGATGGAACCGGTCGAGGCACAGATCGACGACGCGCTCGAGGCGCTACGGCCCGTGATCCCGATCCGGTTCGATACCGTGACGGTCGCCGCACACCTCCCCGCCGATTACGCCGGCAGCGGGCAGGCCAAGATCCGCGAGTTCGGCGACCTCCAGAGCGAGGAGTGGCAGCCCGACGGCTCCTGGATCGGCGTCGTCGAGTTCCCCGCCGGCATGCAGAACGATTTCTACGACCTGGTCAACGAGGTCTCCAGCGGCGAGGCCGAGACCCGCATCGTCAAAGACGAGGACGATATCAACACCCGATAACGCCGGGCCGTTCATAGTGATTGTTGTGACTCTTTACCGCCGTGTATTCGCCAGACGCCAGTTTCGGGACGTGAAACCGCCGCTACTGCGATGTGGTGCCGAAAATACTCACAACAATCACTATCAGTCGTCGGCGACTGCCTGGGACTGGCCGGCACTGATCTCGCCGGCGTCGAGGTCCGCCTCGACGTTTCGGGCTGCCTGCACGAGGTTCTCCATTTTCCCGTAGCCGACCTCGCGGGGAAGCAGCTTCAGCCCGCAATCGGGGCTGATCGTAAGCTGCTCCGGCGGGACGACCTCCAGTGCCTTCCGGATGTTCGCCTCGATCTCCTCGACGGACTCGACCTCGCCGACGTGGGCGTCGACGACGCCGAACGCGAGGTCCTTGGTGAACTCGGGGTCCTTGAACACGTCGAGCTGTTCGTAGTCCTTGTTGCAGAGCTCGATGTCGAACTCGTCGACCGGGAACTCCAGGATCTCGGGGTAAATCCGCGAGTAATCGCCGTAACAGACGTGCAGACAGAGCCGGACGTCGGCGGGGACGTCGGCGGTGATCCGCTCGAGACACTCGCCGACGATGGCGTGGTCGTCGGGCGTCGTCGCCAGCGCGGGCTCGTCGATCTGGATGTAGCGGGCACCGGCCTCGACCAGCCCTTCGATCTCCTCGTTGACCAGTTCTGCGAGTTCGTATGCCAGCTCCTCGTCGGTCTCGTAGGCCTCGTTGAACGACCAGTTCGCGAGCGTGTAGGGGCCGGTGATCGGCACCTTCACCGGCCGGTCGGCGACCGCCGCGGTGAACTCGTACTCGGAGATCAGCCACTCCTCGTCGTACTCGACCTCGTCGACGACGCTTGGCTTGTCGAAGTAGTTGTGACCCCACACCTTGACAGGCCCGTTGAACTCACAGCCGTCGATGCGGTGGGCGAAGTACTCGACCATCTCGTTGCGCCGCATCTCGCCGTCGACGACGACGTCCAGCCCGGCGCGCTCGTGTTCTTTCGTGATGAGCCGCGAGGCGTCGTTTTTGGCCTCCTCGAAGTCGTCGTCGTCGAAGCTGTTCTCGTCGTCGTTCCACATGTCGCGGGCGCGGTGGAGCCACTTCGGCTTCGGGTACGAACCCACGACCGTCGTGAGCAGGAAGTGCTCGTTGTCGTGCTCCGGCGGGCGGAACTGGTCGCGCGTCATGCTGTCACCTCCAGGTGTGCGGCGTTCGCAAGCGTCTCGAGTTTTGCCTCGACCTTGTTCTCCGGCAGGTAGAACAGTTCGGTGTTCGGGACGGCGTAGACGGTGCCGTACTCCTCGCTCGGCGTCGACCCGGTGAACCAGTCGACGCGCTCCCGGACGGTCTCCGGCGACTCGACGAGCGTGTTCTGCCCGTCGACTAAGCCCAGCGCAACGTCGTCGGTCGTGCCGTACTCCTGGACGTTGTACACGTTGTCGTCGGGCTCGGAAACCAGATCGTAGCCCAGCGCGTCGACGTCGGCGTCCAGCACGTGAGCGTGCGTCTTCTCGTCCAGGGCACCCCAGTAGGGGTAGACGACGACCTCGGCGTCGACCGCACCGGCGAGCGTGTCGATCGCGTCGGTCACGGCCTCGCCCTCGATCGCGTCGCTGAACGCGTCCTCGCCCTCGCCCTCGTCGTAGCCCGCGCGCGGCGGGTTCTCGACGAGCGACGGGTCCAGCAGGAGCAGTGTCTCGACATCCGGGAACGCCCCGGCCTCGCCCGCGAGGAACTCCGCGACGGCCGCGAGGTACTCCGCGGGGTCGCCGTAGTACTCGTCGGTCCCCAGGTCCGCGAGCGAGTACGGCCCGGGCAGCACCGCCTGCAGTCCGTCGTCGACCTGCGACGCTGCGTCGTCGAGTTCCGCCGCGACGTCGCCGTCAGCGGTCAGCTCGTCGGTGACCACTGGCTCGCGGTAGAAGTTGTTGTTGTCGTAGTAGCGGACGATGCCCCGTGTCTCGACGGCCTCGTGGACGGCAAGGGGGTGCGCGAGCATGTCGTCCCATCGTGCCTGGCCTTCGACGACCTGGTTGAGGCCGGCGTCAGCCTGCGTCTCGATCAGTTCCGCGCGTACGCGGTCGTACACAGCTTCCGTCTCGTCGTCCAGATCTGGTCCGATCAGATCCTCCTTCTGGTTGCCTTTCAGGTCCGACAGCTCTTCTTTGGCTGTGTCGGGTAGTGGGTACAGTCCCGTCGTCGTGGAGACTATCCGTGTCATTACTCCGGGCTACAAGATGCAGGCATTTAATATTTCTTATTTCGGTTATGCTCAATGGTTATTCCGAACGGTGACGCAGGCCCCACCCTCGATGCCCGCGAGCGGTTCGACGTCATCAATCAGCCCGACGACCGAAACCGGCGATGCCGCACGCGGTTCCTCGCCAGTACTCGCAGGAGTTGGCCCCCAGAAGAGACAGAGTGCGTTCCCCTGCGGCCAGTACGCGACAGCACCGACGGGAACCTCTGTCCGACCGTTCTCCGGCGGGACGTCGACGGGGATCGAAAAGTACAGCTCTTGGCCCCACCGCGTCGCGTCACCCGACAGCGGGAGCGCATCGGCGATCGCGTCGCGGGTCTCCGGGTTCTCGTCGATCCAGCTGGCGGACAGCTCCCGGCCGTCGACCTCGATCCACAGGTCTACCATCGCTCTACGCGGAGTTACTCGTCGTCCTCTTTGTCGCCGCCATCCGCGTCGACGTCCTCCTCGTCGTCGACATCCTCGAAGTCGGCGTCGACGTACTCCTCGCCGGCGCTGGCTGCGCCACCGGGACCGCCCGCTGCGCCGCCGGCAGCGCCACCCGCGGCACCGCCAGGGCCGCCGGGTCCGGCATTCGGCCCAGCGCCGCCGGGGCCCGCGCCGGCGCCGCCGGCAGCACCCTGGGCCTGCTCCTGGTACATCTGCTTGCCGATCTCCTGCAGTTCCTCGGCGAGTTCCTCGGTCGCCGCCCCGATCTCCTCCTTCGTCGCATCGTCGTCTTCCAGGACCGACTCGACGTCCTCGATGGCGCTCTCGATCTGGTCGCGGAGCTCCTCGTCGACTGCCTCCTCGTTCTCGTCGAGCAGTGTCTCGGCACGCTGGATCGTGGACTCGGCCTGGTTGCGCGCCTCGATCCGTTCGCGGCGCTTCTCGTCCTCCTCGGCGTGTTTTTCGGCCTCCTCTTTCATCTGATCGATCTGGTCGTCCGAGAGGCCCGCGCCGCCCTCGATGGTTATGTCCTCCTTGTTGCCCGACCCCTTGTCTTCGGCTTCGACGTTGACGATCCCGTTCTCGTCCAGCGAGAACGTCACCTCGATCTGGGGTGTCCCCGCAGGCGCGGGCGGGATCCCGGTCAGTGTGAACTCGCCGAGCAGTTCGTTCTCCTCGGCGATCTCGCGCTCGCCCTGGAAGACGCGGATCTGGACCTGCGTCTGGTTGGCCTGCGCCGTGGTGAAGATCTTCGACTCCTCCGTGGGGATCGTCGTGTTCTTCTCGATCAGGCGCTCGAAGAGGCCACCCTTGACCTCGACGCCGAGCGACAGCGGCGTGACGTCCACGAGGACGATGTCGTCGACGTCGCCCGAGAGGACGCCACCCTGGATCGCCGCACCGAGCGCGACGGCCTCGTCGGGGTTGACGTTCTTCTTGGGCTCCTGGCCGGTCATCTCCTCGACTTTGTCCTGGATCATCGGCATCCGCGTCGACCCGCCGACCAGCAGCACTTCGTCGATGTCCTCCTTGGTGAAGCCGGCGTCCTCCAGCGCCTGTTCCGTCGGCCCGACGGTCCGGTCGACCAGGTCCTCGGTCAGCGACTCGAACTTCGCGCGGGTCAGCGACGCTTCGAGGTCCTTCGGGCCGTCGTCGTCCGCGGCGATGAAGGGGAGGGTGATCGTGGTCTCCTTGCGGTTCGACAGTTCGATCTTGGCCTCCTCGGCGGCCTCGTGGAGGCGCTGGAGTGCCTGGCGGTCCTCCCGAAGGTCGATCCCGTGCTCCTCGTGGAACTCCTTGGCGAGGTAGTCGATGATCGCCTGGTCCCAGTCGTCGCCGCCGAGTTCGTTGTCGCCGTTGGTGGCGACGACCTCGTAGACGCCGCCGCCGAGTTCGAGGATCGAGACGTCGAAGGTCCCCCCGCCGAGGTCGTAGACGAGCACGGTCTGGTCGGACTCGTCGTCGAGCCCGTAGGCCATACTCGCGGCCGTGGGCTCGTTGATGATGCGTTCGACCTCGAAGCCAGCGATCTCGCCGGCGTCCTTGGTCGCCTGGCGCTGGCGGTCCGAGAAGTACGCCGGAACGGTGATGACCGCTTTCTCGACCTCGTCGCCGAGGTAGTCCTCCGCGTCGCGCTTGATCTTCTGGAGGATCATCGCCGAGACTTGCTCGGGCGTATACTCCTCGCCGTCGAGTTCGACGGCGTAGTTCTCCTCGCCCATGTGGCGCTTGATCGATTCGACGGTGTCGCCGGGGTTCTGGACAGCCTGGTTTTTCGCCGGTTTGCCGACCAGCTGCTCCCCGTCGGAGAAGGCCACCACGGAGGGCGTCGTCCGGTCACCTTCGCCGTTGACGATGATCTCCGGGTCACCGCCTTCCATGACCGCGAACGCGCTGTTCGTGGTCCCGAGGTCGATGCCCAGAATCTTGTTGCTCGTCATCTTGTGCGAATGTATCTGATTGTCCCGGTTAAAAGTTGCTAGATTCCGTTTTCCGCCGCGACGGCCACGGGCCGCTCTCCCGCAGTTTTGCCCCACGGCGATCGCCTGGGGCCAAAGATCGTAGTTGAATGCAACTCACCCCAACAATCACTATCAGGCGTCCTCTTCGTCTGCGTCCTCAGTTCCGCCGGCGTCCGTCCTGTCCTCCTGGACCGATCCATCGCTGACCGCGACCTGTGCGGGACGCAACACTTTCCCCGCCATCTCGTAGCCCGTCCGGTGTATCTGGGCGATCCGATCTTCGGGCTGGTCGGACGCGATCGTGACCAGGACCTCGTGGCGCTGGGGATCAACCTCCTCGCCAGGCTCCGGTTCGATCGGGCTCACGTTCTCGCGGTCGAGCTCGCGGTCGAACTGTTCCAGCGTCGATTCGACGCCGCCCCTGATATCGGCGTCCTCATTCTGCTGCAGCGCGCGGTCGAGGTTATCGCGGACGTCCAGCAGGCGCGTGACCAGGTCCTCGGTCGCGCGCCCGATCTCCTCCTCCATGCGCTTTTCCTGGCGCTGCTTGTAGTTCTGGAAGTCCGCCTGCTTGCGCTTCAGCCGCGACTCGAACTCCGCCGCGCGTTCGCGCTGCTCGGCGGTCGCGGATTCGAGCGCGTCGACGTACGACCGCAGGAGTTCGATCGCGAGCGCGACGGTTTCGGGGTCGCTCGCATCCACCTCCTCGACGAGCGCCTCGTCGACGACCACCGATTCCGGATCCGGCTTTTCGACTGACTCGACGTCGCCGGCCTCGACGGCATCCATGATGACGTCTGATAGCGCCACGTCGACGTCGCCGTCCGGTTCCTCGGCGATCTCCGAGAGCTGCTCGTCGACATCCTCGGGTTCCTCGGTTCCCTCGAGGCCGTTCGAGTCGTCGTCCGCGCCCTCGGAGCCCGTATCGCCGTCCTGCTCGCTCATACGCGAATGGACTCGTCTCATCAATAAAAAGGGCGCGACATCCGTGCCTCCTCCGTCTCACCGTCTGATACTGATGGTCGGCATCGCGGCGGCCGACGGCGTTGTCACGCCGTACATGCTGATACTGGTGAGTAAAAGAATTACAGCCATCAGTATGAACTCCCCGGTGAAGCTATCCTCTCGTTCGAGACCGGGATGGCCGTGAAGGTCCGCGAGAGCGTCGCGGAAAGCGAGTAACGACACGGCAGGGTTAGATAGAGCGCTGCTGAGCTTCGACCTCCTCGCTGACGACGCGGTTCTTGATGGCGTCACCAGTTTCGGGGTCGAAGAGGTGGACGCGTTCGGGCGGGAAGAGCACGTCGAGTGGTTTGCCAGGGTCGAACACGAGTTCACCAGAGACGCTTGCCGTGTACGTCTGGTCACCGATGTCGATGTACACGTACGAAAGCTCACCCATCGGCTCGACGACGCTGACAGTCGTCGGAATCGAGTTGTCGTCGCCGTCGCTCGCGAGTTCGATATCCTCGGGCCGGATACCGAGCACGAGGTCCTGACCAGGCTCGACATCCCGTTCGACCAGTTCGGGAATCTCGTAGCTGAAGTGGTCGTGTTCGAGCACGCCGTCACGAGCGGTGACGTGCAGGAAGTTCATGCTCGGGCTGCCGATGAAGCCGGCGACAAACTGGTTCTGTGGCTTGTGATACAGCTCCAGAGGGGTGCCAATCTGCTGGAGCTGTCCGCCGTCGAGCACTGCAATCCGGTCGCCCATCGTCATCGCCTCGGTCTGGTCGTGGGTGACGTAGATGGTCGTCACGCCGAGGTCCTGCTGGAGTTCCTGAAGTTCGGTACGCATCTCTGCGCGGAGCTTGGCATCCAGGTTCGACAGCGGCTCGTCCATCAGGAAAATCTCGGGGTCACGGACGAGCGCGCGCCCGAGCGCGACCCGCTGTTGTTGCCCGCCCGAGAGTTCCTTTGGCTGGCTATCGAGCAGTTCGCTGATACCCAGCAACTCCGCGGCCCATTCGGCTTTCTCGTGGCGCTCGGCTTTCGAGAGGTCCGTCGTCATCTTCAGCCCGAACGACATGTTCTTGCGGACACTCATGTGTGGGTACAGGGCGTAGTTCTGGAACACCATCGCCACGCCGCGCTCGACGGGCCGTTTGTGCGTGACGTCGACGCCGTCTAGTTCTATCGTTCCATGGGTGACCTCTTCGAGGCCCGCAATGCAACGAAGTGTCGTTGATTTCCCGCACCCTGATGGACCGACCAGTACCAAGAACTCCCCATCCTGAATCGTTATATCGAGGTCTTTGACGGCGACGATGCCGCCGCCGCCCCCCGAGTAGATTTTCGTAAGATCGTTGATTTCGACAGTTCCCATGGTATTATCTCGCAATCGATGTCTTGGTTTGGAAAGGGCGGTTAATAAAACCCACCCCGGGATAACTCATACTGGTGGCTGTACTTCGTTTACTCATACTGTCGGACGTAATTTCGTGGAGTCACGCGTCACATTCAGCCGTTCAACCGTGCGAATACAGCCAGGAGAGTGTCACGATGTGACACAGAGTTACGTCCGACAGTATCACCAGTATCAGGCAGCGACGGCAACGACGAGTTCGCTCTCGCTCGTCGTCCACTCGCCAGGGGTGGGTTCCCCGTCAACGCTCGTCAGTTCCGACCCGTCGATAGAGACTGTCTCGGGGGCCGTGTCGACCGGTATCCGGAACTCACACGTCGGTGCTGTCCCATCGATGGTGATTGCGACATTCTGGCCCTCGTGGCGGACCGACAGGTCGACGAGCGCGTCCTGGCTCTCGTCGTAGTACTGGCCCGTCGCCTCTCCGTCAGCCAGCGGCGCGAACAGTTCGAGTCGGTCGGGCGGCCCGGCCTGGACTGTCTCACCCGGCTCTCGCTGTGGGATGATACCGCCGGCACGGACGAACAGCGGAATCTGGTCAAGC
The DNA here is from genome assembly GCA_003021015.1 of Halobacteriales archaeon QS_4_66_20. GTDB lineage: Archaea > Halobacteriota > Halobacteria > Halobacteriales > Haloarculaceae > Halovenus. The sequence continues at coordinate 11,897 of PXRK01000042.1, forward strand.
GGGACCGACAGGTCGACTGTCTGCCTGCCGCTGTAGCGCTCCCCACGCCACCAGTCGTGCCAGGTTCCCTCGGGGAGGTAGACCGTCCGGCGTTCGGAGGCGTCGAACACCGGGGCCACAAGCAGGTCCGGCCCCAGGAGATACTGGTCGTCGATGTCGTGGGTCCGGGGGTCGTCCTGGTAGGAGAGAACGAGTGGGCGGACCAGCGGGAGGCCAGTGCGTGCAGTCACTGTCGCCTGCGAGTAGAGGTACGGAAGCAGGCGGTAGCGGAGGCGAGCAGTCGACCGGAAGATGTCGGTCGCGCGGTCGCCAAACGCCCACGGTTCCCGCGGCGTCGTCCCGTGACACCGCGAGTGACTCGACAGCAGGCCGAACTGCGCCCACCGGACGTACAGCTCCTGTGATGGCTCGCCGGCGAACCCACCGATGTCGTGGCTCCAGTAGCCGATTCCCGACAGGGACGCACTGAGTCCACCCCTGAGCGCGGCGGCCATACCGTTGAACGATGTCTGTGGGTCACCGCCCCAGTGGACCGGGTAGCGCTGGCTGCCCGTCCAACCCGAGCGGCCCCAGACGAACGCCGCCTCGTCGCCCCGCTCCTCCGCAATCGTCTCGTACACCGTCTTGTTGTACAGGTAGGGGTAGAGGTTGTGTCCTGACTTGCCGGTCTGCCCGTCCGCGAAGACAGCATCTTCCGGGATGTACTCGCCGTAGTCCGTCTTGAACGTGTCCACGCCAATGGCCAGCAGGTCGCGGTGTTTGTCCGCCCACCAGTCCGCGGCCTCGGGATTGGTGAAATCGACGATTGCCCCCCGGTAGTCTCCCTGACAGAGCCGTTCCAGCAGGTACGGTGAACCGGTGCCGTCTTTCAGGAAGTACTCCTCCTCGACTCCAGTCTCGAACGCCTCCGTCCCGACGGGGACGTGAGGATGTTCCCACAGCGAGAGGTGGAACCCCTGGTCGTGGAGGCCCTCAATCATCCCCTCCGGCTCCGGGAACTGCTCGCGGTCCCAGACGAGGTCTGTCGACTTGTACTCACGCATCCAGAACGGGTCGAGATGCAGCACGTCCGCCGGTATCGACTCCTCGCGCAGACGCGACGCGATGGACTCCAGTTGCTCGCGGGACTCGTAGCCCAGCCGCGACATCCAGACCCCGAAGCTCCACTTCGGCGGGCGCTCTGGCCGGCCGGTCAACCCGGTGTAAGTCTGCAGGATATCCTCGAAATCGGGGCCGTAGAAGAACACGAACGAGAGTTCGTCGTCTTCGACACCGATGCTGCCACTGGCAGTCGAGGACGCGCCGAGGTCGTACCGGACACGACAGGTCGTATCGACCAGCAGCCCGTACCCCCGGGTCGAGAGGTGAAAGGGGACGTTCTTGTACGCGCGACTGCTCTCGGTGCCGAGTGGCTCGACGTGCCAGGATTCGGCGCGCTGGCCGCGCTTGTCGAACCCGGTGAACGACTCGCCGAGCCCGTACAGTGATTCGCCCGGCTGCAGACCGAACGACAGCCCCGTCTCTGTCACTCTGTACGGGCCGTGGTTGATTTCCTCCTCGACGAAGCCCAGCGGGTCGACCCGGTGGTCGCCCCTGACGTCGGTGTCGCTTCGCTGCTCGCTGAAGACAACATCGTCGTCGTCCTCGACACGAAACGACCAGGCGTCGAGCCCGACGACGATAGTGAGCGCGTCTGTCTCCAGTCGAAGTTCCGAATCGGACTCGGTCGCATCGATAGTGACCGGTTCCGCAATGCGGTCCTCGAAGAAGGGTGGCTCCTCGTCACGCTCGGTGATGGGCCCCGCCGCCTCGGGGTTTGCCTGCAGCGAGAAGCGAAACGTCGTCGGCGTGAGAAACTGCAGACAGACGGGAACAGTCCGGTCCGGGCTTCGTGGCGTCTCGAGTGTCCGGTCGGTCTCACACTCGAAAACGACACCGCTTTCCAGCAGTTCGTACGACCGGACAGCGTCGATACTGGTCCGTTCCATTGCCCTGACCGGCGGGCGTTTCGCACATAAAGCTGTCTCACGTTCTGTTGTGGTACCGACAGTCGACTGCTGTCCCGCACTGCACGACCCGAAATATCATATCTTTCCTGACACCACCCGCAATCGTTATGCTCGCAGCGTCCACGCGGTCCGTACATGACAGACGAACCAGAGTACCGGATTCCGGCCGGCGGCGGGGTACCGTGGCGGGACATGGGCGGCGACCACATCAGCAGGCCGCCCGACCGGGACATCGAGATTACGGCCGTCGAGACGATGGCTATCGCAGGCAACTTCACGTGGGGTATCGTCAAAATCGAGACCGACACCGAACAGTACGGTATCGGCGAAACCTTCCGTGCGGAGGCAGCGCTGGATATGGCCGAGCGGATGGAACTCGAACTCGTCGGTGAGAACCCGCTCGATACGGACCGCATCGTCGAGATGCTCAACCAGCGATACACCGGCTGTGGTCGCATCGGCCAGGCGGCCTTTACTGCCCTCGAGACGGCGTGTTACGACCTCAAGGGGAAGATGCTCGACGTCCCGGTGTACGAACTGCTCGGCGGGAAGTATCGCGACGAGATTACCATCTACTGTGACACCCACGGCGGCGAGTCGCTGGGCGAAGCCGAGTCTGCAGCGCCACAGGAGGTGTACACCCCCGAGGGCTACGCCAGGGCGGCCCGCGAGGTCGTCGACGCAGGGTTCGACGCGCTGAAGTTCGACCTGGACGTGCCGACCCACGAACAGTACGACGAGGCCAACCGCCGCATGGACAACGAGGCCATCGAGCACAAAGTCTCGCTCGTGGAAGCAGTCCGGGACGAAATCGGCTACGACGTGACCCTCGGGATGGACCTGCACTGGAATTTCACCACGGAGACGGCGATTCGACTGGGCAAGAAACTCGAACGGTTCGACCTGGCGTGGCTCGAAGACCCCGTCCCGCCCGAGCGCCTCGACTCCCAGCGCCGGGTCACGCGCGAACTCGACCTTCCCGTGTTGACCGGTGAGAACCTCGTCACCCCCTCGCAGTTCAACGAATACGCCCGCGAGGGAGCCATGGACATTGCCGCCCCTGACGTCAACAAATGCGGCGGCCTCGGCGAAATGCGCAAGATTGCGACTATCTGTGACCTCTATGGCATCCCGATTGCCTCGCACAACATCTCCAGTCCCGTCGGAACCGTCGCTGGCGCGCACCTCTCGGCGGTGATTCCGAACTTCATCGCGATGGAGTATCACTCCCGTGACGTCCCCTGGTGGAACGACTTCGTCGAACGGACTGCCGGGTCGGGACCGATTCTCGACGACGGCACCATCCGCGTGCCCGAAGGCCCCGGCCTCGGAGTGGAAATCAACCGTGACCTTGCCCGCGAGTATCTCACTGACGGCTCGGAACTGATTGTGTGAGCGCTGGCGGTCGGCGGTCCGCCTGACTCGCGTGGCGTGCGCCGGCGAGCGTGCCCGCGAGGTCACGAGGGACACCGAACTTTTTCTACCCGCCACGCACAGTCCCGGTATGGCCAACTACACCGTCGTGGTGACCGACCACGACTTCGACGACCTCTCGATAGAGCAGGACATCCTCGATGGCATCGCGGACGTGACCGCCGTGGCAGACGGCGTCGACGCCGACGACGAGGCAGTCCGCGAGGCCCTCCGGGACGCCGATGGCGTGTTGAACCTGCGCCATGACCTCGACGCGGCGGACATTGAGGCAGCAGCGGACTGTCGCATCGTGGCCCGGTACGGCATCGGCGTCGACAACGTCGATATCGAGGCGGCGACGGAACGGGGTATCTACGTGACGAACGTCCCGGAGTACTGTCTCGAAGAGGTGTCGACGCACACGCTGACGCTGTTGCTCGGACTGCTCCGTGGACTCCCCCAGTACCAGCGCTCAGTCGCGGCTGGCGAGTGGGAGCGCGAGGCTGCGCCGCCGATGCATCGCCTCTCGACGCGAACAGTCGGCGTCGTCGGGTTCGGCGCAATCGGGCGGACCGTCGCCGACAGTCTCGGGTCGCTTGCTGGTGACGTCATCGCCTCGGACCCCTTCGTCGACAGCGAGACGATGGCCGAGCACGGCGTCGAGAAAGTCGAGTTCGAGACGCTGCTCGACCGGGCCGACGCCGTGACAATCCACTCGCCGCTGACCGACGAAACACGCGGGCTGTTCGACGAGGGCGCGTTCGAGCGGATGCGGGACGACGCCGTGCTGGTCAACGTCGCCCGCGGCCCAATCGTCGATGTCGACGCCCTGCTGGCCGCACTCGACGCTGGCGAGATCGGCGGTGCCGGACTCGACGTGTTCCCGACGGAGCCACCGGCCGCCGACCACCCGCTTTGCGACCACGAGCGCGTGCTCGTGACGCCACACGTTGCGTGGTACTCCGAGGAAGCAAACAACGAGCGCCGTTGGACTGCTGCCGAGAACGTGCGTGCTGCACTCCAGGGGGAAACGCCCGTTGACGTTGTCAACGACGTCTAATAGTGATTGTTGTGAGTCTGTACCGCTATCGACCCATCAGACTCCGGTGTTAGCCCGTGAAACTCCCGAAAATGCGATGCGACTCCGAAAATAATCACAACAATCACTATGAGAAGCGCAGCAATGGCGTCAAATAGCGGCTGTAGAGGCAGTTTTACTTGCCGATACCTTCCGTCAACCCTTCGATAATCTTGGTCTGGAAGAGCACGAGCAGCAGGATGAGCGGGACGATGGCCATGAAGACGGCGGCCATGATAGTGCCCCACGGGTTCTGGAACTGGCCGCCGTAGAGTGCGATGCCGACAGTGACAGTGTACATCTTCTGCTCGCTCATGAAGGTGAGCGCGAACAGGAACTCGTTCCAGGCGAAGATGAACACGATGACCGCCGTCGTCGCCATCGCGGGCGCCGAGACCGGCAGGATAATCCGGAACAGGACGCCCAGATGCGTGAGGCCGTCGATACGGCCGGCCTCTTCCAGCGAGTCAGGTAACTCCTTGAAGTACGCCTGGAAGATCCAGACGGCAAACGGGAGCTGGAACGCGGTGTAGGGGATGATGAGGCCGAGATAGCTGTTGAGGAAGTTATACTCCAGTGCAAGCTCGAACAGCGGAATCAGGCGACCGAAGAAGGGCAACATCGCCGAGACCAGAATCAACATCAGGATGGGGAGCTTGAACCGGAACTCCAGGCGCGCGAGCGCGTAGCCCATCATCGAGCCCAGCACGACACAGAGAACCGCCGTTCCGGATGCGACGACGAGGCTATTGAACAGATACCGCCCGAGTGGCTGCTGGTCGAACGCGTCCTGGAAGTTCTGAAGCGTTGGTGACTCCGGGATGTAGGTGACGGGGAACTGGACGACGTCTGCGGGTGGCATCAGCGCGGTCCGGAGAATCCACAGCACGGGGAAAAACGACACCAGACACAGCAGGACGATGAGGAAGTAGAAGCCGACTGTCTCACCGAACTGTCTCGATTTCCCCTCCCTGAGTTCCTGAAGGCGGGTACGCACACTCATCTCACCGCACCTCCGGTTCGTAGAGGACGACGACGTAGATGAGACAGATGATGAGCGCCATAATCGTGATGAGGTTCGCCGCCGCAGCGCCCTCGCTGAAGTTCAGCGAGTTGAACGTCTCCCGGTGTGCCCACAGCACGAGCGTCGTCGTCGACTCGCCGGGGCCTCCGTCCGTCAGGCCGTAGGGCAGTCCGAACACCTGGAACGCCGGGAGCGTCCGGAAGATGAGCGCCACGAGGATGACCGGCTTCAGGAGCGGAAGCGTCACGTGCCAGAACCGCCGTATCTTGCTCGCGCCGTCAATCTTCGCCGCTTCGTAGAGGTCACTGGGAATGCTCTGCAGGCCGGCGAGAAGAATCAGCGCGACGAACGATGTCGTCTTCCAGATAGTCACAAAGAGCATCGAGTAGAGGGCGGCGTCGGGTTTCGCGAGGAACGAGAACGTCTCGTCGAGGATGCCGATTCTGACGAGGATGTCGTTGATGACGCCGTACTGGCCGTGAAAGAGCCACGCGAATATCTCGGCGTTGATAATCGTGGGCAGCGCCCAGGGAAACAGGATGGCGCCGAGAGCGACGTACCGACCCCGGAAATTCCGGTTTATCAGGATAGCCAGTCCGAGCCCCAGCACCATTTCGATGGGAACGCTCACGAACGTATAGATCATCGAGACTTTGAAAGCGTTCCAGAACGAGTCGTCATCGATCACTGTCTGGTAGTTTTCAAGCCCAACCCACGTCTCACTCCGTGTCGGCAACACCGACCCCTGGTGGAGACTTGTCCAGACGGTATCGAGGATGGGATAGTAAGAGATGACCGCGAGAAACAACAGCCCCGGCGAAATCAGCATCGCAGCCATCTCCGCATCGGTGAACTGAAGCTCCCGGTATCGTCTCGCTTTTGTCTTTACTGACGAGCCGATTCCCCCGTCTTCGGGAGACTTCGATACATCGGTTGCCATTTGTACACACACCTCAAAACCAGAGTGGACACATAAATGTACGGTGCGCCACGGCGTCCGGTGATTCCTGGTCCTCTGCTTGCTTCCCGAAACACAGCTTGCCGGATTTCCAATCATATAAATAGCCAGATATCTGTATTTTCGGGGATGACCGGTTCGAATCGTTCGCCAGATACCAGGAGACGGGAGGCGGTCGAGCAACACGTGAGAGCGGTGATGAGTTACTGGCGAGCGCTCGAACCGGACTGGCAGAGCGTCCTCGTTGCAGTCGTCCTCGTCGCGCTGGTCGTCGGACTGGAGGTCCCAATACCCGGATAATGTCCGGGGACGAGGCGACCGAACAGGCACCGGTTCGCGTCATCGCGGCAGGTATTAGCGTTCTCGTCGTCGGGGCCGTTGTGGCCTGGCTGCTCGGCGCGCTCGTCCCGTGGCCAGACCCGCTGTTGCTCGCTGTCGTCATCGGCGTGGTGCTTGCGAACGTCGTCGGCGTCCCGGAGTGGCTCGAACCCGGAATTGCGACTCACAAGGTCTGGCTGGGTGCCGGTATCGTCCTGCTCGGTGCATCGGTCTCTGTCCAGTCGCTGGTCGCCGCTGGCCCGGTGGTGCTTGCGCTGGTCGTTGCGGCGGTCTGTGCGACAACACTGCTTGTGGAAGGGCTCGCACGGAACGTGTTCGGCATCCGCGAGCGGCTGAGTTCGTTGCTTGCGGCAGGCACTGGAATCTGTGGCGTCTCGGCAGTCGTCGCCGTCGCCGGCAGTATCGACGCCAAAGAGGAGACGATCGCGTACGCCGCCGGGACGATACTGCTGTTCGACGCTGTCACACTCGCAGTGTATCCGGCCGCCGGGTCGCTGCTCGCGGTTCCCGACCAGGTGTTCGGCGTCTGGGCCGGTGTAAGCATGTTCAGCACCGGACCGGTCGTCGCAACTGGGTTCGCTCATTCGGAGGCTGCGGGCCAGTGGGCGACACTCACGAAACTCGCGCGCAACGCGCTCATCGGCGGCGTCGTCCTGGCATACGCGGGCTACTACGCACGGCGCGGAGCAAAGACGACAACCAGCCTCGGAACCGTCTGGACGGAGTTCCCGAAGTTCGTGGTGGGCTTTCTCGTACTGGCCGGCATCGCCAGCCTCGGCGTGTTCACGTCCGCGCAGGTGACAGCCATCGAGAACGCCTACGACTGGCTGTTCCTGCTTGCGTTCGTCGGACTGGGCACCGAGCTCCAGGGGGACGTGTTCAGAAATGCCGGCATCAGACCGGTGCTGGTGGTCCTGGTGACGTGGGCCATCGTCGCGTCGACGACACTTGTCGGCCTCTGGATGCTGTTTGGCTGAGCGGCATATCTGTCGCTTCCAGCCCCGCAGCACTCGGATAGGGGCCCTCAGCGACTCCGTTCGCGTCCGCTCACCGCGAGCCCGCCTCACGGGTCGTTACTCCCCGTTCGGTTCGAGGCGCTCCGGAGTCGCGCCACGCTCGCCTCGCCCGTTCGATCCGCCAGGCCCGCCGTCCCCCACGGCGTGCGCGAGAAACGCGCGCGAGGTTCCCGCGAGCGAAGCGAGTGGGAGCCAGAGAGTCGCAGCCGAGCGACCGCAGGGAACGAGGATCGTCTCTCGTTGGGGGAGGAGCGCAGCGAGGAGCCCCCGACGAGTGAGCACCGCACCCGGTTGGGGAGGATCGAGGTACCCTGTCTGGGTGGATCGAAAGGGGCCGGCCCGCTCGCGCCATGCGAGGCGCGACCACAGGGAGCGCCTCGACCCAGGCGAGCGGCGAAGCCGCGAGCCCAGGGAAGTCGCTGAGCGGGCCACTATTCGAGGCGGAGCGCAGCGGAGCCGAGAATATCCCGGTCAGCGGCCGCGAGCGTGCCGGGGGCTTTCCCGGCGGTGGAGGCGTCGACCAACACCGTGTCGGGAAAAATTAATGCACGACTGTATCAGGGGGACACTCTCGCAAGCTATTTGGCCCGCGGGTTGTCCAGTTGAGCTATGGGTGATTCCCACATCATCGTCGTCGACTCGACGGACAACCTCGCAACCGCAGTCCGGACGGTCGACGCTGGCGAAACAGTGACTGTCGACATCGGCGGGACCGAGCGCACGATTACGGTCGGTGACGACATCCCGTTCGGCCACAAAATCGCCCTGACAGACATCGACGAGGGCGAGACCGTCTACAAGTACGGGAAGAGCATCGGCTACGCGTCGGAGCCAATCGCGGCCGGCGACTGGGTCCACGTCCACAACGTCGAGAGCAACTACGGTCGCGGCGACCAGGCTGCCGAACAGACAGCAGACGGATGAGAAGTCAGCTATGAGTGAGTTCTACGGCTACGAACGAAGCGACGGGAGTATCGGCATCAGAAACTTCGTCCCGATTATCGCAACTGCACCGTACGCGAACGATACGGTCAAGCGGGCTGCGGAAATCGTCGACGACGCTATTCCAATCACCCACCCGCTGGGCCGATGTCAGACCAAACCTGACGTGTTCCAGACCTACCGGACGCTGCTCGGCTACGGCACGCATCCAAACACGTACGGCACAGTCGTCGTCGCTCACGCCGGTGAGATTGTCGACGGTGACGAACTCGCGGACGATATCGCGGAGACAGGTCGCCCCAGCGCGAGCGTCAATATCCACCGCGAGAAAGGCGTGATGAAAGGGCTCGAAGCGACGGTGAACACAGCCCAGGAGATGGTCCAGGACGCAAGCGCGATGCGCCGGGAGCCATTCGATATCTCGCATCTCACCTTCGGTATCAACTGTGCCACGTCAGACACCACCAGCGGTCTCTGTCAGCACAAGGCGACCGCCGGTGCAGCCTGGCGGCTCATCGACCAGGGTGGCCGCGCCGTCTTCGCCGAGACGCCGGAGTTCTTCGGCGGCGAGGATGGGCTTGCAGCCCGCGCGGTCAACGACAAACTGAACCAGGAGATTCTCGACCGCGTCGAGAACTGGGACCAGCGGCTCCGGGACACTGGCTACGACGTCCGCGGCGCACAGCCGACCCCGGACAACATGGACGGCGGCCTGACCACCATCGAGGAGAAAGCGCTGGGTGCACTCGTCAAATCCGGCGACGGCCCCATCCAGGACATCGTCGACTACGGCGAGAAGATTCCCGACGGAAGCGGGATGTACATCATGGACACGCCCGGCCACGGTGCCGAGTCAGTCACCGGCATCGGGGCGGGCGGTGCCCACTTCATGGTCATCTCGACCGGTCAGGGCCACACCCTCTCGAACGCCATCATGCCGACAATCAAGATTACGGGCAACCCCAACAGTGCCGAGCGCGTCCCGGAGGAAACCGACATCGACGTGAGCGACGCACTGGTCGGGGACGCCAGCATCGAGTGGGCGACCGACCAGCTCTGGGACGAGGTTATGGAGGTCGCCAACGGCAAACAGACGCTGTCCGAGGTGCTCGGTGAGAGCCAGTTCGCGATTCACCGCATCGGTCCATCGACCTGAGCGTAGTGATGACCGGGACCATCGAAATCGACCGCAGCCGGGCGAAAGCGACCGCACGGGCGGCGTTCGAACAGTACGGCATCAGTCGCCAGGACGCCGACGTGACCGCGGATATGCTCGTGACGGCACAGGCACGGGGCAAACAGTCACACGGACTGATCCGGCTGTCCCGGTACGTTCGGGGCATCGAACACGGCAACGTCGACCCGGATGGCAATATCGAGATAGTCCGTGACGCGGGGGCGGCGGCGACAATCGATGGCGGTGCACGTCTCGGACCGGCCGTCGCAGTCGAAGCGCTCGGGGAGGCAACCGCCCGTGCCGACCAGAATGGCGTCGGTCTCGTCGGCGTCCACAACAGCACACACCTCGGCGCGCTCGGCTACTACACCGACCGGGTCCGGCGTGACGGCTACATCTGTCTCGCGATGACCAACACCGAACCGGCGATGCCACCCTACGGCGGTGTCGAACCGGTGCTCGGGACGAACCCACTCGCGCTCGGCCTCCCGACTGACCCACCGTTCAATCTGGATATGAGCACCGCCGCCATCGCGCGCGGATCGCTCGAAGAGGCCGCCGAGCGCGGCGAACAGATTCCGGAGGGCGTCGCACTCGACGAGGGCGGCGAGCCGACGACCGACCCGAAAGCTGCCCTCGAAGGCACTATCCTCCCGTTCGGGGGGCCAAAGGGGTCGGGCCTTGCAATCGCCATCGAGGTCCTTGCGGGCGGGCTCGTGGGCGCGGCCATGGGCGAGGACGTGACCGGCACCTACCACACCGAAGACCCCTGTACGAAAGGTGACCTCTTCCTTGTCGTGGACCCGACAGCAGTCGGCGGTGAGGAAACCACAGCACGGATCGAGACGTTCCTCGAACAACTGACACAGCGGCAATCGGCGGCCGACTCGGAGATTCAACTCCCCGGCGCGTCGTCGCTTCGCAACGAGCGAATCGAAACGATTCACGTCGACGAGGAGCTCTGGACCGAGATATTGGCGCTGGCCGAGTGACTGGCGCTGGCCGAGTGAACCGGCAAACGCATGTAGAAAAAGAACCCCCCTATTTTTAATTTATGTTGTTATCTATAAGAAAAATAACATGCAATGTTAAATGTTAACAGTGAGTGAGTCAGAGCGTATGACGGATCGACCACAACACCCCAGTCGTCGTGAGCTTGTCACTGCGCTTGCAGTCGGGAGTGCAGGCATGCTGGCTGGCTGTATCGGCGGCGACGATGAAGGCGGGAACGGCAACGGAGATGATAACGGCAATGGCAATGGCAATGGGAATGGCAACGGGAACGGTAACGGGAACGGCAACGGTGATATGGCGACAGAGGTTTCGTTCACGCATATTTCATCGTTCGAGCCCGAGGCCGCAGACCTCCAGTCACGGCTGTCAGACGGGGAGGAGGGCATCACGCTCTCGCCGAGTGCGACACCGGCAGAATCCGCATCCACACGGGAGTACCTGCTGAACCAGTTTGTCGCACAGTCCTCCGAGTTCGACGCGTCGATGATGGACGTGGTCTGGCCGGCAGAGTTCGTCGAAAACGAGTGGATTGCACCGGTCGAGGATACGTCGGGCGTGACCGACAACATGCTCGACACCCCGGTCGAGGCCAACAGTATCGACGGCGAGCTGTACGGCATCCCGATGTTCACTGACGCGAACGCGTTCTACTACCGCAGTGACAAGCTAGAAGAGTACGGCTTCGAGCCCCCGGAGACGTACATGGAAGTCGTCGAGCAGGCACAGACGATTCTCGACGAGGACGACGAGATGGAGAACGGGTACATCTGGCAGGGCGGGACGAACGAGGGACTGACTATCATGTGGCTCAACTGGCTGTGGGGCTTCGGTGGAAGCGTCCAGCAGGGCGACGAACTGGTGGTCAACTCCCAGGAAGGAGTCGATGCGCTCCAGCACGCGGTCGACCTCATCCACGAGTACGAAATCACACCCGACAACATCCCGGCGAGTGGGACCGACGGGAACCGCCAGACGTTCCAGAACGGGAACACGCTGTTCATGCGCCAGTGGCCCTACGCGGTCTCGATTTACGAAGATGACACGCCTGTCACCGGCAAGTTCGACGTCACGACGATGCCGAAGGCAGAGGGTAACGAGGACGCGAACAACTCCTGTCTCGGCGGCTGGAGTATCCTCATCAACAACTTCTCGGAGAACAAGGAGGCGGCAAACACGCTCGCGAACTACGTCGGCTCCATGGAGGTCCAGGAGATGCTGGCACTCGAGTACAGTCGGCTCCCAGTCCGCGAGGAACTGTACTCCGAGGAGTACTACGAACAGCAGGGCTCGCTCGAAATCTTCGCAGAGGCGCTCCAGCAGACGAGCGCTCGCCCGGCGACGCCACAGTACGGCGAGTTCTCCGAAATCGTCTACACGAACTGCAACCAGGCGCTGGTGCAGGAGAAAACCCCACAGGAGGCGCTCGACGACGCTCAGGAGGACATCGACGCCAACATCAACTGATTCCCGACGGCGGGAATCCGGTTCGCTTTTGCCCGCTCGACCAGCCTTAGTTCTCGAACTCGCTGACGGAAGTTCGAGGAGCAAGCCCCGCTGTGAACGGCGGGGATGAATCCGACAACTCCGCCACAACCGCCGGAATTAAGCATCCTGACAGCGTATCGTGGGGCAAGCACAACGGGCAAAAACTGGCGGTTGGATTGGGGTCCGCCCGGACGACGAAGGCCACCAAACCGTTCCCGAGAGGGCGTCTCCGAGGCCGTGGCAACACGGCAGGCAAAAAGCGACCCTCGCTCGATTGTGCCTGCCCACTGTGGCACGAAGGGCAGGCAGGCCGATGGCACGGCCCGTGCCCGGACGCGGGGAAACCCGCGACCGGGGGCATTCCCGCCGTCTCTCCGAGACGAACGGGATGCACGGTGCAAGCGGATACCGCGTCTGAATGGACGCCCAACACGCCACACCCCTCGCGGGGCCGACGTATCGCGCACACACCCGGTATCGCCTCGCCGGACCCCATCCGGCAAGCGAGAAGTTGTCAGCGGGGACGCGGGACCGGCCCGCTGTCCCGCGCTGGAATCCTCGCCCTTTAGAGCGGGGAGGATGTCAACTGCTCGAAACAGGCAGTCAGGCGCGCACGCGCATCGTCGGTCAGTTCCGGGAGCGGTGCGAGCGCGTTGCCGATGTTGTAGCCACGCAGTGAGACCAGATGCTTGATTGCTGGTGCCGTCGGCACGTCCGCCGTCGCGCTGACGACAGGGTGGACGACCGACTGCATCACGTTCTGGACCTGTTCGGCGTCGTCGCGGCGGGCGGCTTCGAACATCGCAGAAAGGTGTTCGGGGAAGACGTTCGCCGGGCCGGCGACCATCCCGTCGGCACCGGCATCGAGCGATGCAGCCGACAGCTGTGTGGCACCCTGGAGCACTGAAAAGTCCGCGGGTGTGCGTTCGATAACGTCATAGAGGTAGGTGAGATCGCCGGACGTATCCTTGATGCCGACGACGTTCTCGTGGCCGGCCAGGTCGACGACCAGGTCACGCGAGAGTGCCTCTCCGGTCAGGGCCGGAATATTGTACAGCACGACTGGTAGCGGTGCGCTGTCGGCGACAGCCTCGAAAAACCGTCGGAGCCCCGACTGTGTCGTACTCAGGTAGTAGGGCGTCACGACGACTGCAGCGTCAGCGCCCGCGTCGGCGGCTGCACTCGCATGGTCGAGGACGGCCGTGACGCTCGTGTCTCCACAGCCCGCGAGTACTGACGCGTCCTCGGTTGTTCGTGCAACTGTCTCGATGACCGTCTCGCGCTGGGCGGCCGTCAGGCTACTGAACTCGCCAATCGACCCACAGGGAAAGAGCCCGTGGACGCCGTGCTCGACGAGAAACCCAGTGTAGCGTTCGAGTGCATCGGTGTCGATGTCGGGCTGGCTGTCGACTGTCGGCGTCGGCATCGGACAGATTGTACCCTCTATGTCCATGTTGCTACGGTCGGTGAAACTGTACAAAACCGTTGGGGCAAAACTGTCAGCAAAGAGTTCATGCCACTGTAGCGGCAACCCGGTGTGTATGAGTCCCACATACCAGACAGTAGCGAAACACGCCGAAATGTTGGTAGACGGCGAGTGGGTCGACGCCGACACACGGCGCGACGTCATCCACCCGTACGACGGCGAAGTCGTTGGGTCCGTTCCGGTGGCGACACCGGAACAGGTCGAGCAGGCAATCGAGGCTGCCGACCGGGCGGCCGAAGAGACGACTCTCTCTGCCTACGAGCGGTACGAACTGCTCTACCACGCGGCCGAGCGACTGGAAGAGGAAGCCGAGGAGATGGCCCAGCTAATGACCGCAGAGCAGGGCAAACCAATCACGGAAGCTCGCGGGGAGGTAGACCGCGCGGTCCAGACGCTGAAACTCTCGGGAGAGGAAGCAAAGCGGATGTTCGGCGAACACGTCCCGATGGACGCCCAGCGGGGGTACGACCGCACGCACGCGTTCGCCCAGCGCGAACCCCTCGGCGTCGTCGCCGGCATCACTCCGTTCAACTTCCCGCTGAACCTGATGGTCCACAAGGTCGGACCGGCGCTGGCTGCCGGGAACGCCTTCGTCGGGAAGCCGGCCATCAACACGCCGCTGGTATCGGTCAAACTGTTCGAGCATCTCGACGAGGCCGCCCAGGAGGTCGGGGCACCCGATGGACTCGTGAATCTCCTCACGGGTCGTGGAAGCACCATCGGCGACATCATCCTCGAAAGCGACGCGGTCGAGGCCATCTCGTTTACCGGCAGCACGCGCGTCGGCAAGTACCTCGCCAACAACAGCGGGATGAAAGAGCTGACACTCGAACTCGGCGGGAACGACCCGACAATCGTCTGGGAGGACGCCGACCTCGACGACGCGGCACAGCAGGTCATCGGCGGCGCCTGCTCGAACGGGGGACAGGTGTGCAACAGCGTCGAGCGTGTCCTCGTCCACGAGACAGTCGAAGACGAGTTCGTCGACGCACTGGTCGAGCACGCCCGCTCGCTCAAAGTTGGCGACCCCTTCGACGAGGAGACCGATATCGCCGCGCTGATTCACGACGACCAGGCCGAGAAGGTCCAGCGCATCTACGAGGAGACGGTCGAGGCGGGTGCGACCGTCGAGTACGGCGGTGACTCCGACGGCCGCGTGTTCGAGCCGACGGTGCTATCCGGAGTCACACCGGAGATGCCAGCGGCGAACGAAGAGGTGTTCGGCCCGCTCGTTCCCGTCATTCCGGTGTCCGATTTCGATGGGGCAATCGACGAGGCAAACAACACCGAGTACGGACTGGAGGCCGGCCTGTTCACCCAGGACATCGACCGCGCGAAGCAGGCTGCCGACCGCATCGATGCCGGCGGTGTCAACGTCAACACCGTCAGCGGCTTCCGGACCGACCACATGCCCTACGGCGGCTTCAAGGACAGCGGCAAGGGCAAAGAAGGTATCAAATACGCAGTTGAGCACTTCAGTCGGACGAAACTCGTCGGCTTCCACGCCGGCAAGAACGCGTAACGCGACAAAAACGCTCAGGGAATCGGCTCCCACCCGCCGGAGGCATCGGATCCGTACACGGCCTCCATCGCCTGCATGTCGACGACACCGTGGTCGCCGTCGGGAAGGATTGATTCCTCGCCCCGGAGCCGGTCTGCGAAGTAGTCAAACTCCTCGAGCATCTGGTCGACCCGGTCGATAGTTATCGAGGTGCGCGTATCTCCACGCGAGAGGTGTAGCTCACGTGTCCTGTTCTGGAAGAAGGCCGGCTCGATGCGGATTTCTCCCTCCGTACCAGTGACAGTGATGGCGCTAGACTGGTGGGCGTTGTGACTCGCGAAACAGGAAGCGTACAGTTCGTCGGGGAACTCGACGGTGAAGGTGACTGCCTCCTCGACCTCGTCGAACGCCTCGTGAGTGCTCTGCGTTCGGCCGGTGACCGCGACTGGGTCGGCGTCGAGCAGGAACCGGGCAGTGTTCAGCGGGTAGATGCCGATGTCGAACAGCGCGCCACCGCCCGCGAGTTCCTCGTCGAGTCGCCACTGGTCTGTGTCGGGGTTGACATGGTCGAACATCACCTGTGACATGTGCCCTCTGACGCTTTCCGGCGTTCCGACGTAGCCGTCTGCGAGTAGCTCCCGAGCACGCCGGACTGCTGGTTCGGTGTGCATCCGGTACCCGACCATCAGCGCGACACCACTGTCCGCGCAGGTTTCGACGAGTTCGCGTGCCCGCTCGGTCGACCGTTCGAGTGGTTTCTCACAGAGCACCGCCTTCCCGAACTCACTGGCGGTCTCCGCGTAGGGCAGATGCAGGGCATTCGGCGTGCAGATGTACACCGCATCGTAGGCGTCGCTGGCAACGCCCTCGTGGAACTCGTCGTAGGTGATGCCGTGGTCGGGGGTCTCGAACTCACGTGCAACGCGGTCTGCTTTCTCGCTCGTACTGCTGACCAGCACCGTCGGCTCGCACCGGTCACTCGCTTCCAGCGCCGGGAGCGCGCGGCCACGCGTAAACCAACCGAGGCCGATGACGGCGAACCGAACGGGCTCGACAGACGACGCGTCGACGCTCTCCCAGTCACGACGGGTACATTCCGCCAGTGTCGAAACGTCCATAGAGTCTTGCCGGCCGGTCCGATAATGAACGTTTCTCCGCCGTGATCAAGAGTGCGATTGCCGGCGCGACATCCATGCAGGGCCAGAGTTACTGTTTGAGGCGGGCGACCTCGCCGTCGAGTTCTGCGAGACCGTCGACTTCGAGGTCGGTAACGAGTTCCCGGAGCCACTCGCGACCGTACTCGCCATCGGGGACGTAGTCAACCCGAACCCGCGGTCCAAGGTCGTCGAGTTCGAGCGGACCGTGCTCCCGCAGCGCACCGATCACGCGTCCCCGGAACTGCCGCCGGCTCCCCTCGAACTCGGGCTGTGTCGGGACGTCCGGGGCGGTGAAGTCGCCGGTTTGATAGGCGTGACACCACTCCCGCCACGGGCACTCTTCTTCGTCGCATCGGGGCGTTTTCTGACAGGCAACGCCCCCCAGTTCCATGATCGCGTTGTTCCAGACGCGGGATCGGCCTTCCGGCATGAGGGCGTTCGCTATCTCCTCATACGGTGGGTCGTCCGCATTACGGATTTCCGCAAACGCCCGGTAGAGGACCCGCTTGACGTTCGTGTCCACGACGGCGTCGCCGTTGTTGAATGCAAAACTCGCGACGGCGTTGGCGGTGTAAGGTCCGACGCCCATCAGCTCCTGCAGCTCCTCGGGGTCTTCAGGAAACTGGCCGTCGTACTCCGAAACGACCTGCTGGGCAGCCTCCTGGAGGTACCTGGCGCGATTGTTGTACCCGAGGCTGTGCTCGGTCCAGAACCCCACGACCTCCGCGCGATCGGCATCAGCAAGCGCTTCGACCGTGGGCCAGCGGTCGAGGAAGTCGTGCCAGGCGTCCACGACGCGGCCGAGTTGTGTCTGCTGGCTCATCACCTCCGAGACGAGAATTTTGTAGGCATCGTCGGTCTCCCGCCAGGGGAAGTCCCGGTGGTCATCGCGGTACCACGACAGCAGTGCCTCCCGGACGGCGTCGGGATCGACGCCCTCGAAGGCGTCGGTGGCCGCATCACTCATCGGTCCCAGTTGGCAGGCGGGGGATTTGGAGGCTCCGGTCCGTCTTCGCCCACTACTCCGGTCCGGCGATGACGGCCAGATGGTCGTCGTGATACGGCTCCAGTCGTTCGGTCGCGAGAATTTCGTACGCCCCCTCCAGAGTCGCTATCGCGTCCTGGAAGACCGCCTCGGGATCGCGTGTCACGTCCTCACTGCGCGCCTTGATTGCGAGGACGAGCCGGCCATCGTCGTGGAGAAACTGGCGGTTCTCGACCGCCACTCGCGCTTGCCCGCGCGTCGCGACATCCTGGACAATGGCGTCGACAGGTTCGACGACGTGGGCGTACGTCTCGGGACTGCGGGTGTCTTTCAGGAGGGGGAACAGCCGGTCGCGACTCTCTGCGACGGAAAGCAGGTCTCGCATCGGTCGAGCGGCGAACTCGACCGCGTACGTGGGGCCGGCGAAGTCGGCGACGTGGCTGACGGTCGTCCCACTCGCAGCCCCGAGATACAGCACGGTGTCGTCGCCAGCGAGTCCCGTGTCGATGCCCTTGGTCAGCATCGCACCCAGTTTCGACCGGTGAGGGTCCCACCGCCGCCACTCGCCGTCGGTCGGCTCGCCGTACACCGTCTCGCCACGGGTCGCCAGGCCAGTCTCGCTGTCGATGGATCGACGTTCGACGCCGTCGGGTAGCGTCACGTCGAATCACGAGCGCGGATGCGCTCGATCCGGTCGGCCAGTTCGGCCTCAAGTTCCGGGCGGTAGTCGCCGCTGTAGTGATCGACGCGTGCGGCGATCGCCAGTTTGCCGGCGAGCGCCCGCGCCGCGGAGCCGCGGTGCTCCCTGGCTGTCCCCCGGACGGCCTCGTGAGTGAAGATAACGCCGTGTTTCGGCGACGGTGCGTTCCCGCGAAGGTGGGCGAACAGCGCGTCCTCCGCCCCGAGCACCTGGACAGTCCCCGAAGGCATCCGTGCGAGCGCTTCGAGGCTGCCGGCGAGCGAGATCAGCCGCGCCGCGAGCACCGGCCCCGCCAGTGCGGAGAGGTTCGGGGCCACGTCGGGCGCGGACTGCTCGACGAACGCCCGGAGTTTGTCGGCCTCGTCGTCGAGTTCGGCCGCGCGCGCAGCGAGCGCCGTGAGCCGCTGTTCGACCGGGTCCTCTCCCGTCCCTTCCGCCAGTTCTCGGATGTACTCCATGTCGACGCGGGCCGATTCGTCGTGGGTTCCGGCCCACTCCGCGACGCGCTCGGCGAGTTCGTTGCTCGTTCGCGTGCAGTCGTCGAGCGCCCGGATCGCGTGCGCCAGCTGTCGGTCGTCGGCGCTCTCCCTGCGGGCGACCGCGGCGCGTGCGGCAGTGATCGTCGCCGCCCGGAGTAGCTCGTAGTACTGCACCTCGTCGTCGGCAAACCCGGTCTGGACTGCGACTGAGGGCCACTCGTGTGGCTCGGCTGCCTCACCGTCGTCGATCCCCGCCGCTGCAGCGTCGACGTCGTCCGGATCAACCCCCTCGAACCAGCCCGGATCCGGAGGGTTTCGCGCGTTCATGCCTCCCTCTTGCGGGGCGTCCTGTAAATGTGTTCGCGAATGGGGCCGATACAGCCAGACGTAACTCCGTACAGTGCCAGGACAGTCCATCGGCTGTGTCATGCCCCGAAAACTGGAGTTGGGACGGCATGGCTCAAGTGAATCACGTCTGGCTGTAGATCAGGCGTCCTCGACCCGGACAGCAGTCGATGGATCCCCGCGTTCGACGCCGTCCTGCTCGCCGAACGCCTCGTGCAACCGGTCGTACGTGTCCGCGACGGCCTCGACGATCACCGTCGTGTCGCTGATCGTCGGCATGAAGTTTGTGTCGCCGCTCCACCGTGGCACGACGTGCGCGTGGAGGTGATCGCCGATCGACCCGCCTGCCGCGTCCCCACCGAGGTTGTGCCCGACGTTGTACCCGTCCGGCGCCATCGCCGTCTCCAGTGCGTCGATTGTCCGCTGGACGAGCCGCTCCTTGGCGAGCAGTTCCTGCTCGTCGAGATCGCGGTACTCGCCAGTGTGCTCGTACGGGATCACCATCGCGTGTCCGGGATTGTACGGGTAGTTGTTCAGCAGGACGTAGGCGTGCTCCCCACGCGCCAGCAGGTTGTTCTCCCTGTCGTCGTCCCAGTCCGGAAGCGCGCAGAACACGCACTCGGCGTCGCTGCCGGGGTCCGACCGCTCGACCCACTCGATCCGCCACGGTGCGAACACCTGCTCCATGTCCCAGCCTGAGGGGCCCGGCAATAAAGGACTCACTCCTCTGGCGACACTCCCGGTCCAACCCGGACCGGCTGTAAAGGAGCGTGAGTTTCGAACTTGTATTAATATCTTTCGGCCGTTCACGCGGCCTGACTTCGGTTGCGCAGCTACTACCCAACTCTGCTGTATTCTGCCGCTTCAGAGCTTCAAATGCAGCTTTTTTCCGAATTATTGTGTTTAAACCGGTCAAATTGTGGGCAACGGTCGACCCGGTTTATGCAGTGTCTGGGTCATGGGAAAAATACGATGGCAACGACAAGCCCTGTTTCGGACGTGACGGAGGACTGTGATCGCTGTGAGCGGTCGACACCGCACGAGGTTGCAGTGGAGATCCTAACTGAGAGTGGAAAAACCGAGAACGCCGAGTTCTCCCGCGAGCCGTACCGCGTGAGCGAGTGTCGCGTGTGCGGGGCGACGACGAAACGGCGGATGAATAACGCGTGATACGGTCGTGCGTGAGTATTTTCAGCACTGGGACTCAATATCGCTGTTCAGCATTGGGGCTCAATATCGCTGGTTTCACGGGCTGAAACGCACAACACGCGATTCCACAGCGGTAAACAGTCGCGCACGACCGTATGACTGCGGTTCTGGTAAATCAAGCCAGGCAAGCCGCCAAACAACGCACCGCTGTTCCTAGGCCAGTTGTTCGATCCGCCCGACAACGGCGTCGGCGAACTCGGAGGTCCCCAGTTTCTCGGCGTCTTCGAGGTTCCGTTCGAGGTCGTAGGTGACCTCGCCGGCGGCGATGGTCGCCTCGACGGCGTCGCGCACCAGGTTCGCGGCGTCCGTCCAGCCCAGGTAGTCGAACATCATCTCGCCGGAGAGGATCATCGCGGTCGGGTTGACCTTGTCCTGGCCGGCGTACTTGGGCGCGGAGCCGTGGACCGGTTCCGCGAGACAGCGCGCGTCACCGAAGTTGGCGCCCGGCGCGATGCCGAGACCGCCGATCTGCGCGCCACAGGCGTCGGAGATGTAGTCGCCGTTGAGGTTCATCGTCGCCAGCACGTCGTACTGGGTGGTCCGCGTGAGCACCTGCTGGAGCATGTTGTCCGCGATGCGGTCGTTGACCACCAGGACGTCCTCGGGCGTCTCGCCGTCGCGTTCTTCCCAGAGCGTGTCCTCGGTGATGACCTCGTCGCCGTACTCCTCGCGGGCCACCTCGTAGCCCCAGTCGCGGAACTGCCCCTCGGTGAACTTCATGATGTTGCCCTTATGGACCAGCGTCACCGAGTCCCGATCGTGTTCGAGCGCGTAGTCGATGGCCCGCCGGACGAGGCGCTTGGTGCCTTTCTCGCTGATCGGTTTGACGCCGATGCCGACCGGTCCCTCGTGGAACGTGTCGTCAAAGCCCATCTCGTCCTCGACGAACTCCCGGACCTGCTCGACCTCGTCGGTGCCTTCCTCCCACTCGATGCCGGCGTAGAGGTCCTCGGTGTTCTCCCGGAACGTCACCATGTCCATCTCCTCGGGCTTCGACACCGGGGAGGGGACGCCCTCCAGGTGGTAGGTCGGGCGGACGTTCGCGTAGAAATCGAGCCTCTGCCGGAGGGCGACGTTCAGCGACCGGTACCCAGAACCGACCGGGGTCGTCAGCGGGCCCTTGATCGCGACCCGAAACTCCTTGATCGCCTTGACCGTGTCTTCGGGAAGGTTCTCGTCGTACTTCTCGCGGCCGGACTCGCCGGCGTAGACGCGCAGCCAGCTGATGTCGCGGCCTGTCGCCCGGGCGGCCGTCTCGAGCACAGTCTGTGCTGCCGGTCCGACGTCGACGCCGATCCCGTCGCCGTGGAGGATTGGGATGATGGGGTGATCGGGAATGTCCAGCTCGATGCGCTCCTCGTCTACAACCTCGATCGGCTCGCCTTCGTCTGGCACCTCGATCTTGTCGTACTCCATATGCCTGGAGCTTCCGTACCCGGATGTAAATTTATGCCGTTTTCCGCGTGCAAATGGGACGGAAACGTGGTTTCGTTCCCCCGATTGGTGAACTCCGCCGCCGGTCGGCGGATGTTTATTACAGGGTTCGCTCTTGTGAAGCAGATTGTTGATAGTGAGAGCTGTGGCTGAAAGTCGAAGAGGACAAGGGCACCGCGGCAGCGGTGCCCGATATGTTCCCAATCCACCGCTTTGTGTCGGAATCAGCCGCAGCGGACCTGCTGGAACAGGTTCGCTGGCGAAACGGTGTTGAATGTCCCCGCTGCCGTTCTGACCGCACGGTCAGAAACGGCAGCTATCGGGTCTATCAACGGTATCTCTGTAAGAATTGCGGTCGCACGTTCAACGATAAGACCGGCACGATCTTCGCTCATTCCAAGCTAAAACTCAAAGAGTGGTACTTCACGATCTACACCTTCATACGGTTCAACACGAGTATTCGCCAAATTGAGGCTGAACTCGATCTGTCCTACCGAACGCTGAGAGAGCGCGTCGAGCAGTTCGCCAGAACGCTCAACGCGCCCTCAATCACACTGACTGGCCCTGTTGAAATCGACGAAGTGTACGTTTCTGCTGGACTCAAAGGCCGCGAGCGCGACCAAGAGCCGCGCTCGCGTGGCCTCGCCACGCGTGGGCGCGGCTCGTACGCGGGTGACAAACCACCAGTGTTCACGCTTGTTGACCGTGGAACGAACAATCGTTACGTGATCCCTGCGAAATCCGCCGACGAATCGACTGTGCGACTCCTGCTCGACAACCACGAGCAGGAGTCGCTGACCGTCTATACTGACGGATTTCGGGCCTACGAACCACTGGACGACGACACGTTCGACCGCCAATATGTCGTCCACAGTGACGGTGAATACGCTGATGAAGAGGTTCACATCAATACCTGCGAGAGCCACGGCTCGCTGCTGCGACCGTGGCTCTCGCCCCATCGGGGTATCTCAAAAGACAAGCTTACACCCTATCTCAGAGCCTTTCAACTCCGTAGAGAACTCTACAGAAAACCTGGTGACGAAGCGCTCAAGCAAGCCATCGATGCTGCGCTCTGAAATCAACAATGTACTTCCGAAGAGCG
>PXRK01000043.1 GCA_003021015.1 Halobacteriales archaeon QS_4_66_20
GGCCGCCAGCGCCGGCGCGTCGTTGGTCCCGTCGCCGACCATCACTGTCTCGCCCTCGCCGCCGAGTCGCTCGACGGTCTCCGCTTTCGCCTCCGGCGGAACGCCGGCGAAGACGTGTTCGACGTCCGGGTGTTCCTCGAACGCAGTAGCCCCTCGCCGGTCGTCACCCGTGAGGATGGCGATTTCGACGCCGTCCGCTGCCAGGGTACTCACGGTCTCCTCCCAGCCCTCCCGCTGGTCGTCGCCGACGATCACAACACCCTCCGCACTGCCGTCCCGGCCGACGATCACGGGGACGTTGCCGCTCGCACGCGCCTCGTCGGCCCGCGAGACGATCGAGTCGGGCAGTGTCCAGCCCCGGGAGTCGAACAGATCAGGATGGCCCACGAGCAGATCGCTCCCGTCGACAGTTCCCCTGACGCCCGTGGCGTGGCTTTCGAACTCGGCGACTCGGTCGGTTTCTGTTGGCTCGTCAGTGTCAGCCGCGACGCCCTGCTGTGAGGGTTCTTCCTCCGCGATGCCGCCGTCAGCACGGGGTTCGGCCTCGCTGGGATCTGACCCACTTCCGTCGGGGCCGAACTCGTCGACGACTGCGTCGGCGATCGGATGGGCGGTGCGGGCTTCGAGCAGCGCGGCCTGCTCGAAAGCCTCGGCCGGGCCCTCGCGGTCGATTACGCGCATCTCGCCGGTCGTCAGCGTCCCCGTCTTGTCGAACGCGACCACGTCCACGTTCCGGAGGCGCTCGAAGATGGTCTCGTCGAAGACGACGACCCCGCGGTCGAGCGCCTCGCGGACGCTGGACGCGATCGCCAGCGGCGTCGCCAGCCCCAGTGCGCACGGACAGGAGACGATCAGGACCGTCAGCCCGACCAGGACAGTCTCGCCGAAACTGGCGCCGAGGAGGAGGTGGATCACCCCGACGACGGCGGCCAGCATCAGCACCAGCGGGACGAAGACCGTCGCCAGCCGGTCCGCGAGCTGCTGGATGCCATGGGTGGCGCTCTGGAGGTTCCAGACGACATCTGTGAGCCGCTGGACGCTGCTGTCGGCGCCCTCGCCGACGGTGACCACGAGGGAGCCGCTCTGCAGTAGCGACCCGCCGACGACCTGGTCGCCGGCCGTCTTGCCGACCGGAAGCGACTCCCCGGTCACGACTGCCTCGTCGACGGTCCCCTCGCCGTCCGCGACGGTGCCGTCGACCGGAATCCGATCGCCTTCGCGCACGAGCAGGCGGTCGCCCGCCGCCAGGTCCGCGACGTCGACGGTCTCCGTGCTGCCGTCGGGGTCGTACAGCCGTGCCGTGTCGACCTGGGCCTCCGTCAGGTCCGCGAGCCTGTCGGTCGCGCGGCGCTTGATCCGGCTCTCGTAGTACCCGCCGGCGGAGACGACCAGGATGATGCCGACGGTGACGTCGTAGTAGATGTGGTCGCCGCCGGCGAAGATGGCGAGTGTGCTGTACAGCCACGCGCTCGTCGCCGCGAGCGCCACCAGCAGGTCCATGTTCGGTGCCCGCATCCGGGCGCTGACGTAGGCTCCTTTGAGGATCGGTGCCCCCGTGTAAAACAGCACGATGCTCGTGAGAAATCCCGTCACGAGGAAGATGTAGCTCGCGGAGGTGGTTGCCAGCATCTCCGTGATGCGTTCGGCCGTCGAGGGGGGGTAGTACAGCCCGTTTTTGAAGTACGTCGGGTAGATCAGCGTGACGTAGTTGAGCATCACCATCATGCCGAAGATGGCGCCGACGACCAGCCGGATGGGAAACCCGTCCTCTGCGCGTCGTTCGCCCATCGGGTCGTCCCGCGGGTAGGCGCGGTAGCCGAGCCCCGTCAACTGGTCGCACAACGTTTCCACGGACAGCTCCGGGTCGTGACCGACTCTGACGGTGTCGGTGATGTAGCTCGCGTCGACGGCGCCGACCTCCTCCCGTTCGTGGGCCCGTGCTTCGACGAACGTCTCGCAGGTGGCGCAGTGCATGCCGTCGATCCGCAGGAAGGAGGTTTCGTACTCCTCGGGGAGGTCGCCGTCGCTCTCCATGGCGGACCGGAGTGTCTCGGGGTCGTCGTCGACGCTCAGATCGTCGCGGGCCGAAAGCTCCGCGTGGATCTCCTTGCAGCCGCGACAGCAGAACTGCTCGCCCGCGTCGTTCCTGACGCTGTCCCCCGACAGCGGGAGGTCACAGAGCTCACAGCCCTCGACGGTGCCGGCCATTCTGGGTACCCCGACGCGTTACTCGCCCTAGCGATTCGACGGGCAATACCCTGTCGATCGTTGACTTCCTCCCCGCCCTGAAGGGCGAGGCTTCCGCTGGCTATCCGTCAAGGCGAGCGCCTGGCCCCAGGAGTGGAGAGTGGAGGACCGCGAGTTCAGGCCAGCGCGCTCCCGGCCCGGATGATCCGCTTCTCGCCGAACGCGGGTCCGACGAACTGCATGCCGACCGGGAGCCCGTCGTCGGTTTCGCCCGCGGGGACGGAGATGGCGGGGAGATTCGCCAGGTTGATCGGCGTCGTGTTGGCGTCGGCGAGGTACATCTTCAGCGGGTCCTCGAGGCTCTCGCCGAGTTCGAACGGCGGCACGGGCATCGTCGGCGAGGCGAGTACGTCTGCCTTCCCGAGCGCCTCGTCGAAGTCCTGCTTGATCCAGGCGCGGGCGTCCTGGGCCTTCTTGTAGTACTTGTCGTGGTAGCCCGCCGAGAGGGCGTACGTGCCGAGGAGGACCCGGCGCTTGACCTCCTCGCCGAACCCTTCCTCGCGCGAGCGGGCGAAGCTGTCGTTCCAGTTGCCCTCGTCGCCGCCGGAGACGCCGTAGCGCACGCCGTCGAACCGCGCGAGGTTCGAGGAGGCTTCGCCCATCGCGATCACGTAGTACGCCTCGACGGCGTGCTCCAGGCTGGGGAGGCTCACCTCGTGATAGCTCGCACCCGCCGCCTCCAGTTCGTCGACGGCGTCCCAGAACGTTTCCACGACCTCCTCGTCGGCTCCCTCCAGCAGTTCCGTCGGGACCCCGATTTCGAGGCCCTCGACGTCGCCGTCTGCCGCTGCTGCGTACTCGTAGTCGGTCCCCTCCTCGCGAGCGTCACGGGTGGTCGCGTCGTTCTCGTCGGGGCCCGCGATGACTTCGAGCAGTTCGGCAGCCTCCTCGACAGTCGGCGCCAGCGGTCCGATCTGTTCGAGGCTGTTGGCGTAGGCGATCAGCCCGTACCGGGAGACCAGTCCGTAGGTGGGTTTGATACCGACGACGCCACAGAACGCCGCCGGACAGCGGACCGACCCCCCGGTGTCAGTGCCCAGCGCCAGGTCCGCATCGCCTGCCGCGACGACGGCCGCCGACCCGCCGGAGGAGCCGCCCGGGACGTGTCCTGGCGCTGTCGGGTTCCCGGTCGCGCCGAACGCCGAGGTTTCCGTGGTCGTCCCCATTCCGAACTCGTCCATGTTGGTCTTGCCGGGGATGGTCGCACCCGCGTCCAGCAGGCGTTCGACGACAGTCGCGTCGTACGGCGGTTCGTATTCCGCAAGCATCGCCGAGCCGCAGGTCGTGACGACGCCGTCAGTGGAGATGTTGTCCTTGACGGCGACCGATTTCCCGGCGAGCGGGCCGTCGTCGGCGCCGTCGATGCGCTGTTCGGTGATGTAGCCGTTGTAGCTCATCGTCAGGACACCCGCGGGCCCTTGAACTGGCCGTCCTCGGTGTCGGGCGCGTTCTGCAACGCCTCTTCCTGATTGAGGCTCTCCTCCACCTCGTCCGCGCGCATCACGTTCGTCAGGTCCGGCTCCGGTTCGACCTCCGGCACCTCGTCGAGCGTCTCGAAGGCGGCAAGAATTTCCCCGAACTGTTTGGCGAAGCGCTCGCGTTCGGCCTCCTCAAGGGCCACCCGAGCCAGCCCCGCGACGTGCTCGACCTCCTCGCTGTCGACAGCGGGTTCACTCATAAACGGCAGGAGTGGGTTACGGGCGGTAAGCGTTTCGAAAACCGGCCGCAGACGGCCCGTTGCGCACAACATTTAAGTTGCTTCATACCCAACATAAATGCACGGAAGAAGTTTTGTCGGGTAACTGCCCGCCCCCCCGAGTTCCACCATGACCGACACCACTACGAGACGGTATGCGCGCGAGAGCGAGCACGAGGAGAACGAACACGAGCGCGAGGGCGACGAGGAGGTCGTCTGCCCGGAGTGTGGTGGCAGCCTCGCCTCGGACACCGAGCATGGCGAGACGGTCTGTACGGAGTGTGGACTGGTCGTCGAGGAGGACGAGATCGACCCCGGGCCGGAGTGGCGCGCTTTCGACGCCAAGGAAAAAGACGAGAAGTCTCGCGTCGGGGCGCCGACGACGAACATGATGCACGACAAGGGACTGTCGACAAACATTGGCTGGCAGGACAAGGACGCCTACGGCAACGCCCTCTCCAGCCGCCAGCGCGAGAAAATGCAGCGCCTGCGCACCTGGAACGAGCGGTTCCGGACCCGCGATTCGAAGGAGCGCAACCTCAAGCAGGCGCTGGGCGAGATCGACCGGATGGCGTCCGCGCTGGGCCTGCCCGAAAACGTCCGCGAGACCGCCAGCGTCATCTACCGCCGCGCGCTGGAGGAGAATCTGCTGCCGGGGCGCTCCATCGAGGGCGTCGCCACGGCCGCGCTGTACGCTGCGGCCCGAAAGGCAGGCACGCCGCGGTCGCTGGACGAACTGACGAAGGTGTCACGGGTCGAGAAAGACGAGATCGCCCGCACCTACCGGTACGTCGTCCGGGAGCTGAACCTGGAGATCAAGCCCGCCGATCCCGAGAGCTACGTCCCGCGGTTCGTCTCGGACCTCGGGCTCTCCGAGGAGGTCGAACGGCGCGCCCGCCAGCTGCTCCAGAACGCCAAAGAGCAGGGCGTCCACTCCGGCAAGTCGCCGGTCGGCCTCGCGGCTGCCGCCGTCTACGCGTCGTCGCTGCTGACCAACGAGAAGGTGACCCAGAGCCAGGTCAGCGAGGTCGCCAACATCTCGGAAGTGACGATCCGCAACCGCTACCACGAACTCCTCGAAGCCGAGGAGAACGTCCCCGGCCTCTAGACTCCGGACTGAAGTGCTGTGTTGAATAGGGGTACGGCGCGGCTATCATAATCGTTCACAGAGCTGTTCGATGTTGTGGATGGCGAACATCAGGATGATCTCACGGAACTCT
>PXRK01000044.1 GCA_003021015.1 Halobacteriales archaeon QS_4_66_20
CTCACACGTTCGGCATCATTCGATCCTTCCACCTCGCCGGCGAATCGATCGGTTCAGCCATTGATTGTCTCGTTATTGGGTCCTTCCGCAGTTCTACATAAGAGCGTTTTTGAGTGTTTGGCGGACAGTTTCGTGAGAAATCGACTCGACGTCGGTTTCGTCGAGGTTTTCGAACTTCTCGGCGAGGACACGGAGACTCCAGCGTGAGCGTCCTTCTGGCGGTTCAGAACAAGCGAGATGAATGAGGGAGGCTTCCTCACGGCCGTCGAGTTTCGTCTCGTAGTTGCGGTCAGGATTTTTGCGTTCAATCGCCTCAATGCGGTCGCGTCCGTGGAATTTTTTGCGTGTTCGCCATGCGGTTGAGCGGCTACAGTCGAGTGCCTCGGCGATTGTCGAGTCACTCTCTCCGTCATCAGCTTTCAACAAGATACGTGCACGTGTGATCTTCTGTGCGCTGTGTCTGCCGTAGGAAATGATCGATTCCAGTTTTTCTCGCTCTTGTTCTGTGAGATTGATGGGATACTCTGTATCTCCCATAGCTAACCGGGATTCGTCTTCCAGAGCATTATGTTTTATCGTATCGTTGACAGCGCACTGGGCTTAACAGTGAGGACAAATGCAAAACACGTAAACAATGGTAGCGACACCCGTTCAACACCCGCAGCCCTCAAGCGAAAATAGGGAGTTTAAATACACCCGAAAAATTATGATACACCCAGACAGCGCTATGGAAACGCGAAATCGACACCAGCGACGACGACGAGGTGGGATCCGATGAGCAGTCAGTGGCGATATTTCGCGATGCGCGTGTTGTTGATGATCCCCGTTCTGTTTCTGGTGATGACGATGGTGTTCCTGATCATGCGGCTCGGCCCGCTGGACCCCGTGTCGGCGATTCTCGGCCCCGAGGCGGGCGCCGGTGCACGGGCCGACATCAAGGAACGGCTGGGACTGAACAAACCGCTGTGGCAACAGTACATCGACTTCATGTGGACGCTGATCTCGTTCGACCTGGGCCAGTCCTGGATCATCCAGCGCGGGCTGTCGACCCGCGAGCTGGTCGCCGCCCGGGCGCCCCGCACCATCTGGCTGGGTTTCTGGTCGATCACGCTGCCGCTGTTCGTCGGCGTCCCGCTGGGCTTTTACGCCGGCCTGAACTCGAACTCGCTCGGCGACTACTTCGCTTCCTTCATGGGAATCGTCTGGCAGGCGATGCCCAACTTCTGGCTGGGGATCATGCTGCTGGCCGTGCTCCGGCAGACCGGACCAGGCGGCCAGTTCGGGTTCCTCCCCAACTGGTACGAACTCGGGCCCACCACCCAGAGCCTGCTCGGAACGCCCGATCTGGGATTCATGTCGATAGGCTGGCTAGCGGTGATACCCATACCCGTCGGGTTCGACATCTGGGTGTTCCTGAGCGCCCTGAAACAGGTCGCACCGGCGGCGTTCGTCCTCGGCTCCGCGTTGATGGTGACGGAGATGCGGATCGGCCGGACGGCCACCCTGGAGCAGGTCCACTCCAACTACGTCGAGACGGCGAAAGCCAAGGGCCTGAAAGGCCGGACGATCGTCTGGAAGCACATCTTCCGGAACGCGATGATCCCGATGCTGCCGGTCATGTTCTCCGAGATCGGCGTCCTGATCGGCGGCTCGGTGATCATCGAGGAGGTGTTCGCGATCAACGGGCTGGGTCGGCTGTTCTTCCAGGCCGTTTACCAGAACGACATGCCACTCGCGGGCTCGCTGGTGTTCGTGTTCACGATTATCGCACTCCTGTTCAAAATCCTCGAGGACTTCCTGTACACAGTCATCGACCCGCGCGTCGGCTTCGAAGGGGAACGGTAACATGAGCACGAACGACACTGAAGACGATCGAACGCTTCGGGATCGAGTCGCAGAGAACCCCCGACCGGCGGCCGTCTGGCTCGCTGGCTTCGCGGTGCTGATCCTCCTGGAACTGGGCCGGTTCGCCGACGGGGCGACCAATCTCGGCATCATCGCCGAACTGGGTGTCGCTGCCGTCGTGGGCACGGCGAAGCTGATCGGTGGCAACGTCGGCAGCACGGTCGCCGACCCGCTGGGACCCGTCGTCTTCGCACTCACGCTCGTGCTTATCCTGGCGGGGCTCGCGGGCATCATCCGGTCGCTGATCCCGTTCTCGCCGACGAAGACGCTCGACCTCGACGTGCCAGACGCTCGACGCGTGCTCGTCGACCGCGTGCTGGTCACGGCCGCCCTCGCCGGGCTCACCGCCCTCCTCATGCTGACGCCGGTCGGCGACGCCGTCGACACCGGCGTCGCTGCGATCATCAGTGGCCTCGATGCGGCCAGCAACCTTCCGACGATCACGAGCCGCGAACTGATCCCGAACCAGGGTCACCGCCTACCGGAGGGCGGCTGGGAAGGGACGTTCCTCGGCCTCTCGCCAGCGGTGGCGTGGTTCATCCGCGTCTGCGTCGTCTACGGCTACGCGTTCCTGCTGCTGTACTGGTTCTGGCGTGGCTACCTGACCTACCGCGACCACTACCGGGAGGCCGACTGGGCGCCGATCGACGACACGACCAACCGCCTGCGCGGGCACCCCTGGGGCCAGGCCGGCCTCGTCATCGTGATCATGTTCGTCGTGATGGCGGTGTGGGCGCCGGCACTCGGCCCGGTGACTGCCGAGGAAAACCTGTATCAACCGTACCAGAACGAACACACGTATCTGAACGATAACGGCGAACTCGAGACGTCCGCTCACGGCACGCTGAACATCCAGACCCGATCGAACGGCGACAGCAACGTCGGACCGTTCTCCTACGACCAGTACGACCGCTGGGCACCGTTCGGCACGAATTCGGACGGGAAAGACCTGTTCACGTTCCTGATGTACGGGGCGAGAACGTCGTTGGTGATCGGCCTGCTGGCGACCGGACTCAGCGCCGGGTTCGCGCTAGCGCTTGCGATGGTCACCGCCTACTACCGCGGGCTGGTCGACCTCGTGGCGGTGATCGGGAGCGACTCGATCCAGTCGGTGCCGTTCATCCTGCTGGTGTTGCTGTTGTTCGTCGTGTTCCGGGAAGCGGATCACCCGATCGTCAGTCTCTACGACGGGGGGATCTTACTGGCGCTGATACTCGCCTTTACCTACTGGCCGGCGCTGTGGCGGTCCATACGTGGGCCCTCGCTACAGATCGCCCAGGCAGAGTGGATCGACGCGGCGAAGAGCTTCGGCCAGCGGCCGAGCGTGACGATGCGCAAGCATATGGCCCCATACGTGGTCATCTACATCATCATCTACGCGTCGCTGGTGCTGGGGACGATCGTCATCACGACGGCCGCGCTGTCGTTTCTGGGGCTCGGGATCAACCCGCCGACGCCCGAGTGGGGCCGGATGATCGCCGAGGGGCGGTCGTTCATCTCGACGAAGTCCTGGCACGTGGCGACGATCCCGGGGATCCTGATCGTGTTCGTCGTCACCGGGTTCAACGCGTTCGGTGACGCGCTCCGGGACGCAATGGACGTGCAGGCCGACGTCGGCGGCGAGGGCGGCGGAGGTGGTGCCTGATGTCGATTGAAACACAGCTACACGACACCGCGAGCAGTCAGGAACCGATCATCGACGTGAAGAACCTCCAGACGGCGTTCTTCACGGACAAGGAGACGATTCTGGCCGTCGACGGGGTCTCGTTCGCGATCCGACCCGGGCAGACGGTCGGGATCGTCGGCGAGAGCGGGTCCGGCAAGAGCGTCACCGCCCGCTCGATCATGCGGCTGATCGAGAGTCCGGGTCGGATCCTGGAGGGCAGCAGCATCCGCTTCACCCGGACCGGGACCGTCCAGACGTTCGCAACCAAGTTCGACGGCCAGGTCGTCGACGTCACGAAACTGGAAAACGAGTACAGCCCGGCGCAGCTGCTGGAGGACCCCTCGGTCGACGCGACGCCCCAGGAGTTCGACTGCGACCACGTCTCGGAGGTTTCGCTCGCGGACGTGCTCGCGAGCGGGTACGCGGACGACCTCGGCATCATCGACGAGGACGACTGCGTGTTCGTGACCGGCGGCACCCCGCAGAACCCCACGGACGGGTTCGTCGAGATCACCCGCGTCAGCGGCGAGGCCAAGCGCCTCATGCGGGGCGGCCGGATCGGCATGATCTTCCAGGACCCGCTGACCAGCCTCAACCCCGTGTACACGGTCGGCAACCAGATCAAGGAGTCGCTGCGGCTCCACCAGGGGCTGCGCGGCCGGGAGGCAACAGAGGAGGCGGCGAACCTGCTGGAGGCGGTCGGCATCCCGGACGCCCGCCGGCGGGTCGAGGAGTACCCCCACGAGTTCTCCGGCGGAATGCGCCAGCGGGCGGTTATCGCGATGGCGCTGGCCTGCGAGCCGGAGGTGCTGATCTGTGACGAGCCGACGACGGCGCTTGACGTCACGATCCAGGCTCAGATCCTCGAACTGCTCGCGGACATCCAGGAGGAGCGGGACCTGGCGATCGTGTTCATCACCCACGACATGGGCGTCATCGCAAACGTCACGGACAAGGTAAACGTCATGTACGCGGGCGAGATCATCGAAACGGCAGGCGTAGAGCGGCTGTTCGAGAACCCGAAACACCCCTACACCCGGGGGCTGCTGGAGTCGATCCCAGGGAGCCAGACGGGCGAGAAGCTGCGGACGATCGACGGCAACGTGCCGACGCCCACCGAGCCGGCGACGGACTGCCGGTTCGCGCCGCGCTGCCCCAAGGAGTTCGACGAGTGTACGCAGATCCACCCCGAACTGGTGCCGGTCGACGGGGAGGACGAGGACCACGTCACCGCCTGCCTGCTGTATCCCGAGGACCGCTCGACGCCGCAGGCCGTCGAGTACCACCAGCGCCAAGCCAGGGGAGGTGAGGACCGATGAGCCAGGACGCCATCCACCCCGAGACCGACGTCGAGACGGCCGGCTCGCCCGAGGAGGACGTGATGGTGGAGGTCCGGAACCTGAAAACCTACTACGGCGGGGACAAACCCGGACCGTTCGGTGGCCGCCCGGTGCGCGCCGTCGATGGCGTCACCTTCGACATCAGGCGCGGGGAGACGCTCGGGCTGGTCGGCGAGTCGGGCTGTGGGAAGACGACGCTGGGCCGCACGCTGATCCAGCTAGAGAACGCGACCGATGGGACCATCCGGTTCGACGGGACCGACATCACGACGCTGAACGGCTACGAGCTCAAGCAATGGCGGCGCAACGCCCAGATGGTGTTCCAGGATCCCGACTCGAGCCTCAACGACCGGATGACGGTCGGCGAGATCGTCCGGGAACCGCTGGACGTCCACGAGTGGGGGACGCCCCGCGAACGCCGCCAGCGCGTCCGCGACCTGCTCGACACGGTCGGCCTCCAGCGCGAGCACTACTACCGCTACCCCCACCAGTTCTCCGGCGGGCAGCGCCAGCGCATCGGCATCGCCCGGACGCTCGCGCTGGAGCCGGAGTTCATCGTGCTCGACGAGCCGGTCAGCGCGCTGGACGTCTCCGTGCAGGCCGAGGTGATCAACCTGCTCGAAGAGCTCCAGGACGATTTCGGGCTGACGTACCTGTTCATCGCCCACGACCTGAGCGTCGTCCGGCACATCTGTGACCGCGTCGCGGTGATGTACCTGGGCAACATCATGGAACTGGGGCCGACCGAGGAGCTGTTCTCGGACCCGGCCAACCCCTACACCCACTCGCTGTTATCGGCGATCCCGGAGCCGGATCCGACCTCCGACGCGGAGCGGATCACGCTCCACGGGACGCCGCCGAACCCCCGGTATCCGCCGGACGGCTGCCCGTTCAGTACGCGCTGCCCGGCCCGGATCCGTCCGCCGGGGTACGATGACCTCGACGACGAGGTCTGGCAAGCGATCACCACGCTGGAGGAGATCCTCCGCGAGCGGATGCGGGCCGACCGCAGCATCAAAGACCGGGTGCGCGGGATGCTCGGCCTCGAGACACGGTACAGCACGATCGACGAGATTTACGATGAGGCGTTCGGCGACGTCAGGGTGCCGAGTCGCATCGAGCCGACGCTCGACGACGTGGCCGAACACGTCAGCGCGAACAACGAGAGCGACGCGCTGGAGGTGCTGAAAGAGGAGTTCAGTGGCGCCTGCCAGAAACAGAAACCGGAGTACTACACCGTCAGCAACTCCGGGCGCCGGAGCTACTGTCACCGCCACGACCCCGAGTATCGCAGCCCGGAACAGACCTTAGACGACAGACACCGATAGCCGCATGGATCGATCGCTCGGGGAACGCCTCCAGCTACGGACGATCGCCCTGACACACGCGCTCACGTACGCCCTGGCGGTGGCCGGCGTCGCGACGGCCGGCGCGCTCGTGATCGGGGTCGTGACTGGCGGCGGGCTGGTCCACGCGAAGATTGCGCTGTTCGTCGTCGGCTGGCTGGTGATGGGGTACGCGGTGGTCCGGCTGTGGCCGTCGGAGCCGGGCGACCTGCAGGGGAAGTCCGGCTCGGTTGACCCGACGGGGGAGACGATCGCGTCGGACGCAGCCAAAACCCGGTTCCAGGAGCTCGTCAACGGACTGCCGCCGGTCAGGTGGCTCCCGCCGCCGCGGCCGTGGCTACAGCTCACCGACGAGTTCAAGCTGTTTCTCGGGAGCCTCCTGATCCTGCTGGCGTCGTTTCTGATGGAGACGGTGTTCGGGATTGCTTGATACTGATTACAACAATCAGTACGACCCGGTCGGCTGCCGGTGCATCTCTCAAAAGGATTAACTGACTCGTCCTCGGAGTGGGCGTATGGTAGACACGACGGAGGAGGGCGAAATTCCACCCGAGGAGCGCATCCGGGACGAGATGGGCGTCCGCGGCGAGGCCTGGCAGCAGACGAACGAGGAGATGGAACTGCTCGCCGACGAGCGTCGCGAGGAAGGGTGGGAGGCCGTCACGATCCCGGCGCTGCACACGTCGATCGTCACCAAAGACATGGGCGACGACGACGAGTTCGGGATCGAGTACGTGCTCCCCGACAACTACGCCGGGGAGTTCACCGAGTCGTTCGATCCCGACGCTGTCTCGGAGTACCAGGTCTACCGGACGATCGCCAACCAGAACGTGTTCCAGGTGATCGAACTGCTGACCCCCGAAATCGAGACGGTCATCATGATCGCGGGTATGTACGAACTCCGCCACGTCGGCGGAATCAAACAGAACGCCGAGGAGGAGGGGGAGCTGTACACGTTCGTCCGGACGATCGACGGGACCCGTCTGGGCATGCTCAAACACAACGACTACCAGCCGCTGCTTCCCCGCCCCGGCGCGGAGTGAGCGCCGCAGAGTCCCCGCCGGTCATTTTTTTCGCACTGTCCGTCACTCGACGCCGGGATCGAGCTGGTAGCCCTCTCCGACGGCGACCGAAAGGGTGCTGGGCCGGATATCGACCGAGAGGTTGTCGCGTTCGATGATCTCGCCGTCGAGGCTGAACTGCCGGGACTGCGGATCGTGGACCTCGATCCGTAGCGACGGCGTCCGCGTGCGGACAATCGCGTCGGACTCGCCACCCAGCAACTGATCGGCGACCGCCTCGCTCATCAGGTCCAGCGTCGAAACGTCCTCGACGATCGTCACCTCGAACAGCCCGTCCTCCATGTTGGCCTGGGTGTCACCACCGGCCGCGAACCGCCGGCCGTTGCCGATCAGGACGGCGAGCGCGTCGCCGCGCCAGGCTGGCGAGCGGTCGCCGCCCTCCTCTGTCTCGACGGTGAGGCTCATCGAGTCGAACTCGACCATCGACTTGAGGGTCGTCACCACGTAGGCGACCACGCCGAGCCTGTCTTTCATATCGGGGTCGGTCTTGCTGCTCGAATCGGAGGTCAGCCCGGCGACACAGGAGTTGACGAACGCGTGGCCGTCGGCTTCTCCGAGGTCGATCCACCGGCGTTCGCCCTCCTCGATAACGTTGAACGCGGCATCGAGGTCCGTGATGCCGAGCTGGCCGGCGAAGTTGTTGCCCGTTCCGACGGGAACGATGCCGAGGGTAACGCGGTCGAACGCCCCGGCCTTGTCGATGCCGCGGACGACCTCGTTGACGGTGCCGTCGCCGCCGGCGGCGACGATCTGTTCCGCGCCGGCCTCGGCAGCCTCCCTGGCGAGGTCGACGCCGTCGCCTTTGGCCTCGGTCCGTTCGACCCGGTGGTCGAGCACCTGGGCTCTGTCGGTGACTGCGTCGGCGTGGTCGCCGGTCCCACTCTTCGGATTCAGGATGATAACTGTCTCTGACATGCTCCCTCGGTGGACAACCGTGCCGCGGGAACGCTCCGCCGCAAGCAGACGCCGTCGGTCGTCGGTCCCGGCGCCCGCGTTCGTCTCCCGAGCTGTCGACGGCCGAGCTGTCGACGGCCGAGCTGTCGACGGCCGAGCTGTCGACGGCCGGGCTGTCGACGGCCGGGCTGTCGACGGCCCGGCTGGTCGACTCGCCGCCTCGTCCGGGATTATCGATTCAGACGGATCTCGTCGTCGGTAATCGTGTCGATGCGGGACTGTTTCAGCGGGTAATCGTCCGCTTCGATGTCGTCCCAGCCGAGCGCCGACTTGACCTTGTCGGTCAGCCCGGGGTCGGGATTGACGTACAGCGTGTCGTTTCTGACGCCCGAAACCATGCCGACCGTGTCGCCGTTCTGGTTGACCACGTGCTTGCCCTCGTCGTCGTCCGTGATTGTCTGTCGAGCCATGACGGTCGATAGTACGACGAACCCGTATTTTGTTAATAGCAGTGTTACGGAAGTAGGGCCTGGTTCCCCGCCGCAGTCCGACGGTACGATCGGCTTATCGGGCGGTTGGACCGTCCAACAGCGACCGGCCGTGGCCCTCCGGTTCGGGTTACCGGTGGATCTCGACGTTCTCCAGGGACACGTCCGTTTTGGGTTTGTCGTTGCGGTCGGTTTCGACGTTGCCGATCTCCCTGACGACATCCATGCCGTCGATCACCTCGCCGAAGACGGCGTGGCGGTCGTCGAGGTGTGGCTGGGCATCGAGCGTGATGAAAAACTGCGAGCCGTTCGTGTCGGGGCCGCTGTTGGCCATCGAGACGATCCCGGGGTCGTCGTGGCGCAGGTCGTCGTGGAACTCGTCGTCGAACTCGTAGCCGGGGCCGCCACGGCCGGTGCCGGTCGGGTCGCCGGTCTGGATCATGAACCCCTCGATCACGCGGTGAAAGAGAACGTCGTCGTACAGCGGACCGTCGACCGTCTCGCCGGTCTCGGGATGGGTCCACTCCCGCTCGCCGGTCGCCAGGCCGACGAAGTTCTCGACGGTCCGGGGCGCCCGCTCGTCGAACAGTTTGATCTCGATGTCTCCCTTCGATGTCTCGAGCGTCGCAGTCAGATCGCTCATACCGCTACTCGGCGGGGGACACGCAAATGCGTGCCGCTTCTCGCTCTCGCCGGTCTGGCCGGGTTGCTGGAGTTGATACTGGTGGCTGTAATTCTTTTACTCACCAGTCTCTGCTCTCTGCGGAGACAGACCCGTTCCGCCTGGATTCTCAATTCGAGTGTTCACGTACGTACAGCCACCAGTATGACACTCGTCATATTTTCGCCCCGACTTCTTACGGAAAACGGACGTGTATATCGATGACACGACTGCGTTTCAAAACTTGAAAACGCTCACACGAGTTATATATGGCTACGGAGATATACAGCACGTATGAGTTCTGAGAACGGCGACGTGTACATCATGCAGGACGAGGACGACGAGGAGTGGGTCAGTCCAACGCCGGCTCGCGACGCAGTCGTCGACGCGCTGACGGAGGCGACGGACGTCGAGGCCGACGCCGTCGAGGCGCTGGACGCGTACCTCGACCCGGCCGACCTCCGGGCACTGCTGGACGGCGAGCGCGCCGATCCGCTGACGTTCACCGTCGAGGGCCACGAGGTCACGATCGACGGTGAGGGCGAAATCCAGGTCGCCTGAGGCGACGCCCGCCGCCGGCCGTGTGCTACTCCGGCGAGTCACAGCCGTGCCGGAACCGATAGCTGCTTTTCGGTGGACGTTGAATAGCCAGTGTGAGTCCGAGTCGACGGGACCGGGCCGTACTCTCGGGGGTCGTGTTCGCAGTGCTGTTCGCCCAGGTGTTGCTGTACCCGGGGATCCCGGACCTGGTGGTAGCGCTGGGCGGGACGCCGGCAGCATGGGACGGGGACGTCGGCGCGATTCTCGACGCCGGCAAGTGGTTCCTGACGACCGAGTTCGTCGGGTTCGTGCTGTGTGCCGGCCTCTGGGGGGCGTTCAGCGACGCGACGGGCGCGCGAACGCCGCTGATCGTGGCTGGCGCCGCCGTCGGCGCCGGCGGCTACCTCACGCTCGCGGTGGTCCCGACGGTAGCCTCGATGCCGTACTCGGGCGTGCTCGCGATCCGCTTCTTCCAGGGGGCGGCGACGATTGGCGCGTTCTCGCTTTCGATCACGACGCTGATGGATCTGGAGGGCGGCGGCGGCCAGAACATGGGCGCGGCGGGGCTGGCAATCGGCGCCGGCACCGCGCTCGGCTCGCCGATCGGCGGCGTCCTCTACGGCGTCGGCCCGTTCGTGCCGCTGTACGCTGCGGCGGTCGTGCTCGGCGCTGCAGGGCTGCTCGCAACGCGCGCGACCGACCGCGCGCCGACGCCGACCCACCGGACGCCGGCTGCGGTGGTTCGGGGTCTGCGCGGGCGACCGTCGCTGACCGTTCCGTTCGCCTTCGGCTTCGTCGACCGGATGACTGCCGGCTTTTTCGCCCTGGTCGGAACCGTCTACTTCCAGTCGACGTTCGACCTCGATCCGGGCGCCACGGGGATCCTGCTGGGTGCCTTCTTCGTCCCCTTCGCGCTGCTGCAGTACCCGCTGGGCCGGCTCTCGGACCGGATCGGGCGGGTGCTGCCCGTCGTCGCCGGGTCGCTTCTGTACGGCTTCGCTGTGATCGGCGTCTACTACGCGCCGACGGCGCCGGGCGCCGGCAGCGTGATGGTCGTCGTCGGCATCCTCGGCGCGCTGGTCGCGCCGGCGACGATGGCGCTGGTGTCGGACCTGGCCGCGCCACAGGAGCGGGGCGTGTCGATGGGCGGGTTCAACGTGTTCGGGAGCCTCGGCTTTCTCACCGGGATCGTCGGCGGGGCGACCGTCGCCGGAGCGTTCGGCTTCCAGGCCGCGTTTTTCGCCGTGGGGTTCGCCGAGATCGCGATCGCCATCGTGCTGTTTCCGGTGCTGCTACAGCTTGAGGTGCCCGTTGGACTGGGCGAGTCTATCGGTGGAGGGTAAGACTCGCTCCGCTCGTCGTTGGAAGGTATCGAGGCGAATCACGTCCGGGTGTATATGCGATAAGAGCCATCCGATGGCCGGTCGCTACTCCTCGGGGAGGTCGTCGATGAGGATGACAGCCTCGCCGTCGATGGCGACGTCCTCGCCGTCGAGGACGCGGGTCATCAGGCGATACTGGCTGTTCCCGAGATCCTCGACTATCTCACACTCGGCGGTGATGCGGTCGCCGATGCGCACGGGGTTGTGAAACTCCAGATCCTGCGAGAGGTAGATAACCAGACCGGGCACGCGCGCGAGTGCGGCGCTGATCAGACCGCTGACGAGCGTGCCGTGGGCGATCCGCCCGCAAAAGCGCGTCTGCTCGGCGAACTCGTCGTCGAGGTGCAGTGGGTTCGTGTCGCCGCTGGAGGCCGCGAAACTGCGGACATGATCGTCGGTGATCGTCTTCGTGAACTCGAATCGGTCGCCAACGCTCACAGTTTCTGGGGAGTCTGTTGTCGTCTCTGCGTGCCACTCCGGCAGGTCCTCGGCGGGTTCGACCCGCTCGGCCGGTACCTCCTCGTCAGTCGTCGCCTCGACACCCAGGGCCGCGAACGCCGCTCGGTTGGCAGCGACCATGCTGTCGAACACGTGTGCGGATGTCTCCGCCCACGTATCGAGCAGCGTGCTGCGTTCCGATTGAGAACTCATCACCCGCTCCCTACGTGACTCCCAGTAATAAATGCCGAGGGTAGTTATCGGCTGTGCTAACCGTCGGGTTCCAGCGGTCGAGCACCGCCAATTCCGGCGATCCGCCGCCGGACGGCGACCGGATCTGGCAACGAATTGTGGTATCTGACGGTATCTGATGGCTGCCAGTGGTATCTCACGCAACGCTTATCTGTCAGAGGAGTGTACCCGGAGGTGACCGATGACAGACGACAGCGACGGGCCGATGTGGCCACCGGAGATGTTCAAGCTGTTCACAGAGACCGGCGAGCAGGCCGTCGAGACCCAGCAGGAGATGTTCCAGAAGATGCTGGAGGCGAGCATGTCCGGCGGGATGGACATG
This sequence comes from Halobacteriales archaeon QS_4_66_20, assembly GCA_003021015.1. Taxonomy (GTDB): domain Archaea; phylum Halobacteriota; class Halobacteria; order Halobacteriales; family Haloarculaceae; genus Halovenus. The sequence continues at coordinate 12,317 of PXRK01000044.1, forward strand.
AACATGAACCAGTTAGGGACGATGACCGGGACAGCGACGTTCAAGACGCGGGTCCAGAGCGGCGGCCGCATCAGCATCCCCGACGCCGAGCGGGAGGCGCTGGACATCGAGGAAGGGGACATCGTTCAGGCGGTCGTGTTCCCGATCAAACGCAACCGCGAGGAGTGAAATGACCGATCCGCCCGCGACCGAACCGCTGGAGTCTTCTGACGCGTTCGCGTACGAGTACCTATGAGCAATCAAGAATTCAACGACTGGAGCGAAATGGTAGAGCAGATGAACGAAGCGGTCGCTCAATCGATCGAGCAGAACGCGGAGGCCCAGGCAGCCTTCGTCGAGTCCTGGTCGGACGCGGTCGGCGACTCGATGCTGGACGAGGACGAACTGTCGGAGGGCATCGAAGGGTACGCTGGCGCCTACGAGGTGTGGATGGACGCCGCCGAGCAGATGTTCGAGCGGACGGCCGCCGCAGCCGAAGGAGAGGACATCGAGCCGACGGAGTTCCGCGACATCTGGCTGCAGTCGGCCAACGAGGCGTTCAAGGAGGTCATGTCCACCTCCGCCTTCGCCTCCGCGAACGGCCAGCTCGTCGAGGCGATGATGGAGATGCAACAGGAGGCCGACGAGATGACACAGGACACGCTGGCCCAGATGGGGATGGCGACCCGCGGTGACGTCGAGGAGGTCGGCGAGCGCCTCGTCGAACTCGAGCGCCGCCAGCACGAACTGGGAGAGAAGGTCGACCAGGTTCTCGACGCGGTAGAGGAGTAACCATGCCGTTCAACCCACTGGCAGCAGCACTGGACGCACAGACCGCGACGATCGACGCGATGGCCGACGCCACCCGGAAGGCGTCGATTGCGCCCGAGCGCGCCGCCGAGATGGAGACGATCGAGGTGGGAATGACCCCCGCCGAGGCCGTCTACGAGGAGAACAAGCTGGAGCTGCTTCACTACGAGTCGATGACCGATGAGCAAAACGAGGTGCCAATCCTGATCGTCTACGCGCTGATCAACAAGCCGTACATCCTCGACCTGCAGCCCGACCGTAGCGTCGTCCGGCGGCTGCTGGAGGCCGGCCACGACGTGTACCTGATCGACTGGAACGAGCCCTCGCGACTCGACCAGCACCTCGGCCTGCACGACTACGTCAACCGCTACATCGACAACTGCGTCGGCGCCGTCGCCGAGCGCTCGGACCAGGAGTCGATCAACCTGCTGGGCTACTGCATGGGCGGCACGATGAGCGCCATGTACGCCGCGCTGAACCCCGAGAAGATCAACGCGCTCGGGCTGATGGCTGCCGGCCTCTGCTTCGACCGGACGGGCGGTGTCCTCGAACAGTGGGGCAGCGACGAGCACTACGACCCACAGGACGTCGTCGACACGTTCGGCAACGTTCCCGCGGAGTATCTCGACACCGGGTTCGCGCTGATGGACCCCGTCGACAACTACGTCAGCAAGTACATCACCCTCTACGAGAACCTCGACAATGATGCCTTCGTGGGCAACTTCTCGCGGATGGAGCGCTGGCTCGACGAGGGGATCGACCTGGCGGGGCAGGCCTACGTCGAGTTCCTGGAGAAGATCTACCAGAACAACGAGCTGTACCGCAACGAGCTCGAACTGAGCGGCGAGCGCGTCGACGTCGGGGACATCGACATGCCGATCCTGCAGATCGTCGGCGAGTACGATCACCTCATCCCGCCGGAGGCGTCGAAGCCGTTCAACGAGGTCGTCGGCAGCGACGACGTGACTACCATCGAATACCCGACGGGCCACATCGGGATGTCGGTCTCCTCCTCGACCCACGAGGACGTCTGGCCGGAGGTCTGTGAGTGGTTCTGGGAGCAGTCCGAGCCAGACGAGGACACCGAGGAAGGGGCGGCTGCCGAGGACGTCAGCGACATCCAGGACGCGGCCGCCGAACAGGTCCAGGCCCGTGGGGACGATGCCGCCGACGCAGCCGAAGCAGCCGTCGGCGTCGAGACCGTCAGCGGCATCGGGCCGACGTTCGCCGAGCGGCTCCGGGATGGCGGGGTCGAGACGGTCGACGACCTCGCCGGGTACGACGCCGCCGAACTGGCCGACATCGCCGAAACCAACGAATCTCGCGCCAGCGAGTGGCTCGATCAGCTGTAGGCTCGTCGAACCCTGGTGTCGTGGCGTGTCTCCCCGGCCGGGACCGTCGACGCTGACTCCGGGGAGCGTTTCGGGTGCAGAGAGTTTCCGTGAGCTTATACGACTGCCGGGCGACGTTCCACACGATGAGCGTCCTGTCAACAGCGGACGAGAGTAAAGTCCTGATGGATGTCGAGGGTGAGGAGATCGGGGTCGTCACCGAGGTCGACGCCGACGCGCAGATCGCGTACGTCGAGCCCGATCCCGGGATCGGCGAGGCCGTTATCCAGGGGCTCGGCTTCGGCAGCGCCGACGAGGACGACATCGAGGTGCCCGCCGACAGCGTCGCGACCGTGACCGACACGGAACTCCGCGTCGATGTCGACCTGTAGTCGGGGCTGTCCCGTTCCGATTTTGGGCGGCGACGCGACCGAATAGCCCCGCCTTCCGGGCCCACACCGTCATTCCGTGTCACAGAGTCACGTCCGGGTGTATGGTTACGACAGACCAAACACAGTAGTCACTCGCGCCCGGACAACCCCGTATGACAGCACGGTCACCAGAGTCAGTCGTGCGAAGCTACTACGAGTACGTCGACGCAGAGCAGTACGAGGACCTCGTCGCCTGCTTCGCCGAGGACGTCCGCTACGAGCGGCCGGGCCAGCCGGGCATCGAAGGGCGCGAGGCACTGCGGTCGTTCTACCTGGAGGGACGACCTCTCGACGACGGCAGCCACGAAATCCACGACGTCGTCGTCGACGGGAACACGGTCGCCGTCCGCGGAAGTTTCTCGGGCCTACAGGACGGCCGGGAAGTCTCGTTCGGCTTCGCCGACTTCCACGAACTCGACGACGGCGAAATCGTCCGCCGGTACACCTTTACCGATCGGGACGAGGTCTGATACGATCGTTCGTGAGTATTTTCGGGACTGCCTCGTCATATCGGGCGTTTGACGGGCTGTGACGAACGAACTGTGATACCGTAGCGGTGACGAATCACGAACGACCGTATGATACTGCTGCGAGAGAAGGGCAGATTCACTCCTCAAGCGTCGCTTCGGTGTCGATGCCGTAGACGCGGGCCGGCGTGTCGACGTGGGCAGTCCGGAGCGCGTCCTCGTAGCCTTCCTCGCGGAGCCACCGGACCCGCCGCGGGACTGTCTTCGGTCCCAGCACCGCGCCGGGGCGGTCGGGATCGTCGAGGAAGTCCGTCTCCATCATGAACGGGCCGTCCTCGCTCGCGGCCGCTTCCAGCGCGTCTTTGTTCCCGATGACGCTCGGGATCGGGCCCTCGACTGGGCCACCCGAGTAGTGCTTGACAACGCGCTCGCGCGGGAGGCCGCGGTCCTCGGCCCACTCGGCAACCTCCTCGAAATCTTCGCCGCCTTCGGTGTGGAGCTGGACGGCACAGCCGGTTTCGGAGCCGAGTTCGAACGCGTACCGCATCACCCTATTGGAGGCCGCCCAGACGTCGTCGTCGACCTCGTAGTGGGGCCGGCCGGACTTGATCGCCAGCGCGGGCCCGTCCGCGACGAACTCCGCGGCGACCTCCAGCCCCGACTGCATGAGGTCGCGAGCCTCCGCGGGCGTGTAGCCGTCCTCGACGAGCCGGGAGATCAGGGCGGGATGGACGCCGAGCACCGGCCACGCGCGGCCGTCGAGCTCCTCGGTAGCGTCCTCGACGGCCTCGCAGGTAATCTCGAACGTCTCGCGGAACGCCTCGACGCCGTCGACGTCGTCGACGAAGTACCACGAGGGTTTGTTGAGCACGAGCAGGTGCGTCCCGCCGGCGTCGGCGAACTCCGCGGCGGCCTCGGCCCCCCGACCGTTGACCGGATCCAGGTGGAGGTGGTTGTCCAGAATCGGCGTCTCGCTCATGGCTCGGTTTCGGTGTGCGTGCTGCAAAAGCTGTTCGTCTTCTGGTTTGGATCTGCTGAGCTCGAATTTGGATGGTTCTCGATGATTCGTGATGCGGTCGTGCGTGATTATTTTCATACTGCCGGACGTGAGTACGTGGAGATTTCTCCTCCGTAACCGTGCTGAAACGTATGAATACACCGGTTTGGGTGTCTTGTTATTCCACACGAATCACGAACGACCGTGTGAGTGAATCACGTCTGGCTGTATATCCAAATAGAGAACTCGGCCGCTGGCTTTTTGTCAGCGAGCCCGCTCTCTCCGGGCATGGCACAGCTGTCGTCGTGTTACTTCTGTGGGACTGCACTGGACGAACCGGTTGGGACGTACCGGCTCGGCGAGGACGACGCCGGGGAAACCGTGACTCTCTGCGCTGGCTGCGCGGAGAAACTCGACACGCTACTCGACGCTGCCAGCGTAGTCGGCGACGTCCGGCCTGAGAACGGAGCGGAGCAGCCGTCTGCGGACCAAAGCAGCGACGAAACGCCCAGTACGATCTCGACGGTCGTCGAAACGACCGGGACGGTCGACGAGAGCGGGGGGACGGCGGGCGACACCACGGCCGACGGCGGTGCTGAGAGCGACGCGGCAAACGACGACGGCGAACCGGCCGAATCGGAGGCCAAACCGGACCTCGCCGGCGGGTTCGAGACGAAGGAGGCCACTGGGACCGCTGGCGACGACAGTAACGGCATCGAGGAGAGTGAGGCCGCCGAAGATGAAGCGGAAGTAACCGACACCGCGAGTGGGGCCGGGACAGCCGAGGATGCGATACGACAGTCGCAGCTGTCGAGACGCGAGTTCAACAAGGTGATCCGCCTGCTCCAGAACCGCGAGTTCCCGGTCGACCGCCAGGAGTTCGTCATCGTCGCGTCGAACGCCTACGACCTGGGGCGGTCCGAGTGCGGCGCCGTGATCGACCTCGCAATCGAGCGCGGGATCATCGCCGAAGAGGACGGCCAACTCCTCCGTGCCGAGTGACGGATCGAGTTACTCTCCTACTTGTTCGAGTGCGGCCGTCGTCTCGGCGGCGAGATCATCGACCAGCGCGGCGGCGGACTGGACCTCGTCGGTCAGGCCGGCGCTCTGCCCAGCGTACAGCGGCAGCTCCTCGACGTCGCCCTCCATGCCCGGCACGGCCAGCGAGTCCTCGTAGCGGGTGACCTCGTCGCCGTCAGGGGTGGTCACCACTACTTCGTCGCTGCCCGGCCGGTCGCCGTCGGGTTCGCCGGCGGCCTGCCACTCCCGGACCGGCTCGTTTTCCAGCACGCGGTGGGGGACGTCGGGCCAGCCATCGTCGAACAGCGTGCCGTAGACCGTCTCGGTCTCGTCGGCCGCGGTCACGCGCTCTCGGTAGCGCTCGTGGACGCGCGCCTCCTGCGTCGCGAGGAACCGGGTACCGAGCCAAGCGCCATCGGCACCCAGCGTCAGTACCGCGGCGATTCCCCGGCCGTCGGCGATGCCGCCCGCCGCGACGACGGGTGTCTCCGGCACGGCGTCGCCGACCCGCGGGACCAGGGGCATCGTCGCTACTTCACTCTGGACGTGCCCGCCGGCTTCCCAGCCCTGTGCGACGACCACGTCGGCTCCCGCATCGGCTGCCTCGCGTGCCTCCTGTGCGCTCCCGACTGAGGCGAGGAGGGTCCTGCCCTGCTCGTGGACCCGGTCGACGTACGGCGCGACGTCGCCGAACGACAGCGAGATGATCTCCACGCCGGCGTCGAGCGCCGCGTCAACGTGCGTCTCCGTCGGGACGTCCTTCGCCTCGGGATCGAGCACGATGTTGACACCAACGGCACCCGCGGCGTCGCCAGCAGTGCCGTCGATCCGGTCCAGCGTCGCCGCGACAGCTTCGCGGGTAGCGTCCTCCCCGCGCCAGGTGATCGCCAGCATCCCCAGGCCGCCGGCGTCGGCGACCGCCGCGGCCAGCGCCGGACAGGTCGCGCTGCCGATGGGCGCCTGGACAATCGGGACTGCCAGATCGAGCCGCCGGGTCAGGCGGGTGTCGAGTTCGAGCATATCCCGCGCTCGCCGCGCAGCTGCAAGAAGATGACGGTTCGCCGACCGTTCGGCCGCCTCGTCGCCAGCAGTGCGGAACGCCTACAGGTTCCCCGCTCGACGGGGCTGTATGGAGTGCCAGGAACTCGTCGACCGACTCGATGCGGAACTCAGGACGGACGCCTACGCGGACCTCGACGCGAGCGCGAACGGGCTCCAGGTCGGACCAGCGACCCACGACGTGTCCACGGTCGCCGTCGCCGTCGACGCCGCCGTCGCGACCATCGAGCGCGCCGTCGACGCCGGCGCGGAGCTGCTGGTGACTCACCACGGCATCTCGTGGGGTGGGATCGAGCGCGTCACCGGCCGCGAGTACGAGCGGATCGCCGCGCTGATCGACGACGACCTCGCGCTGTACACCTCCCACCTCCCGCTGGACGGTCACCAGGAACTGGGTAACGCTGCCGGCGTCGCCGATCTGCTCGACCTCGACGACCGCGAACCGTTCGGCGAACTCGGCGACGAGTACGTCGGTCAGCGCGGCCGCACGGCCGAGCCGTTGACCGTCGACGATCTCCGTGGCCGCCTCCAGTCGAACCTCGACACCGGCGGACAGGACGTCCAGACCCTCGACTTCGGCCCCGAGGAAATCCGTGATGTCACCATCGTCACCGGCAGCGGCGTCGACTGGCTCGACGAGGCCGTCGATGTCAGTGCGGACGCCCTGGTCACCGGCGAGGGCAAACAGCAGGCGTACCACCAGGCCAGGGAGGCCGGGATTCACGTCGCCCTCGCCGGTCACTACGCCACCGAGACGTTCGGCGTCCGCTCGCTCCAGGCGCGCTTCGAGGCGTGGGGACTGGAGACGGCGTTCATCGACCACCCGACGGGGATCTGATAGTTCGAGGATTTTCTGCGTGAGGTTGCCACCAAAGAGGAAAAAGCTTCCAGCAGGTTCGGATGCCTTTAGTCAGCAAGTCACCAACACCGGACGAGCGAATGACAGAGAGCAGTCACTCGATCACCGTCGCGGTCGTCGACGCGGAGACGCCGGGCAACGTGGGAACGATCGCCCGCGCGATGAAGAATTTCGGGCTCTCGGAGCTGTTGCTGGTCGACCCGCCGGAACTGGACCCCGACGGCGAGGCGTACGGCTTCGCCGGCCGGGCCCGCGAGGACGTTCTCCCGAACGCCACCGAATGCAGCTTCGACGACATCGTCGAGGGCTATCACACGATCGGCTGCACCGCGATCACGAACGAGGATCCGACCAAGCACGTCCGCTACCCCGCGTTCACGGCCGAAGAACTCGTCGATCACATCGACGGGGTCGACGCCGACGTTGCGATCGTGTTCGGCCGCGAGCGCGTCGGCCTCACGAACGACGAACTCGCCCCGATGGACGCCATCTGCTCGATCCCCGCCAGCGCCGAGTACCCGTCGCTGAACCTCGGCCAGGCGGCGACAATCGTGCTGTACGAACTCCAGGAGCTGACGCTCGCCGGGACCCAGCACCCCGAGGAACTGCACGAGCGCGCGGGCGAGGCCGAGATCAACCGCCTCTACGACCAGTTCGACGATCTGCTGGCGGCGATCGGACACCCCGACCCCAAGCGCGCGAAGGCGAACCGCCTGCTGCGCCGGCTGCTCGGCCGCGCGCACCCGACGCCGCGGGAGGTCAGCACCCTCCGGGGCATCCTCCGGCGCGCGACCGAACTGAGCGAACCGCCGGACGAGCGGCCGGAGTGACGTGTTGTACACCTGGACGTGATTTGCCTCATAGTGACTCGTCACGCCTCGTCCATCCGCTCCCACTGCCCGCGGAAGAAGAGGATGGGGTCTTTCTCGGGGTTGAGATCCGCCGTCGCCTCGACGTGCCCGACGTAGATGGTGTGATCGCCGGCCTCGTGGGCGGCGTCGACGCTGCAGTCGATGTAGGCGAGCGACTCCTCGAAGATCGGCGCGCCCGTGGCCTCGGTTCTGGTCGGGCGGGTCTCGAAGGGGTCGTCGTCGAGTTCGACGATGTTCGCGAAGTGGTCGCCGAGGTCCTGCTGGTCCGCTGCGAGGACGTTGAGACAGTAGCTGTCGGTGTCGCCCGAGAGCCGTTCGTAACATTCGGTCTCGTGATCGACGCAGACCAGCACCAGCGGCGGGTCCAGCGAGACGCTCGAGACAGCGTTGGCCGTCATTCCGTGTGGCTCCTCGCCCGGGAGCGTCATGACTGTACAACCGGTCGCGAAGTTCCCCATGATCCGCCTGAACGTGTCTCCGTCTACGGACATACGCTACACTACGTTGGGCTCCCCTTTGAAGATGCTGCGTTTGGTGTTGGAAAGTTCTGCTGCAGGATTGCTGGAAGCCACTCTGAGATCCGATCGCGGGGCCTCTCGGCGTTCAGCCACCGCCAGAACCGCCAGATGTAGCGGATCGAGGTGATACTGGTGGCTGTAATTCTTTTACTCACCAGTCTCTGCTCTCTGCGGAGACAGACCCGTTCCGCCTGAATTCTCAATTCGAGTGTTCACGTACGTACAGCCACCAGTATGAGCGGACAAGCGCGGGGCGGCGGCCGCCGTGGAGTGTCCACACTTAACTGGATCCGCGAAAAACCGCCAGTATGTTTCGGAAGTCGACGTGGATACGGCTGCCGCGGAACGTGGTCGTCGGGCACGAGGTGCTCTCCCGGACCAGCGAGGCGGTCGGGGAGCTACAGCTCACGGGAACGCCGCTCGTCGTCACCAGCCCGATCCCGCGGTCGGTCGCAGGGGACCGCGTCATCGAGGAGCTCGCGACGCTGGGCCCCGACCCGGAGCTGATCGTCGTCGAGGAGGCGACGTTCGACGCCATCGAGCGGGTGCTCGCACGGACAGAGGACGTCGACCCCGGCTACCTCGTCGGCGTCGGCGGCGGGAAGGCCATCGACATTGCGAAGATGGCTGCCGCCGACTGCGAGCAGGGGTTCGTCTCGATCCCGACCGCGGCCAGCCACGACGGCATCGTCTCCGGCCGCGGGTCGGTGCCGGAAGGGGACACGCGCCACAGCGTCGCGGCGAAACCGCCGCTTGCGGTCATCGCGGACACCTCGGTGATCGCCGACGCGCCCTGGCGGCTCACCACCGCCGGCTGTGCCGACATCATCTCGAACTACACCGCCGTCCGGGACTGGCAGCTCGCCCACCGCCTCCAGAACGTCTACTACTCGGAGTACGCCGGCGCGCTCTCGCGGATGACCGCCGAGATGCTCGTCGAGAACTCCGGCTCGATCCGCCAGGGGCTGGAGGAGTCGGCCTGGATCGTCGTCAAGGCGCTCGTCTCCTCGGGCGTAGCGATGAGCATCGCCGGCTCCTCGCGGCCCGCCAGCGGCGCCGAACACCTCGTTTCCCACCAGCTCGACCGGCTCGTACCCGGCGCCGCGCTGCACGGCCACCAGGTCGGCGTCGGCTCGATCATGACGGCGTACCTCCAGAGCGGCCAGGACGGCGACTGGGAGGACGTTCGCGACGCCCTCCGGAGCATCGGCGCCCCGACGACCGCCGACGAACTCGGGATCGACGAGGCGACGGTGATCGAGGCGCTCACCTCGGCCCACGAGATCCGCGACCGCTACACGATCCTGGGCGACGGGATCAGCGAGGCAGCTGCCCGCGAAGCCGCCGCTGTCACTGGCGTCATCTGACTGCGGAGCCGTTGCCAGTGCCGGCGCAATCTGATTGGGACCTTACCCGACGATGGGCTGTGGCGGCGTCGCCGTCTGCTGCCACACCACGTCGTCGTTGCCACGGCCGGCGTCGTGCGCCGCCTCGAAGAGCACGGCCAGCCGGTAGATGGTGCCGCTCGCGACGTCCTCGGCGTTCGAGATGCCGACGATGGTCGCCCTGTCGACGGCCGTGACCGAACACTCGACGCCGGTCCTGTCGGCGACGGCCTCACACACTGCCAGCTCCAGCGATCGGTCGACTGGCGTCGTCGTCGAGGGGAGCGCGACCGCGTCCTGTTTGCGGACGTGAAGTACCTCGCCGTCGTCATTTCGCACCTTCGCGTACAGGTCGACCCGGTCCTCGCGGGCCTCCGTTCTGGCCTGGGCGTACTGTGACGGCGACACCTCGATGCTGGTCTGGTTGACCGAAAACGTGCTGTAGGACTTCTCTAGCGCCGCGAGACAGGATTCTACGTTCGCGCTCGACCGCTCCACCACTCCCATGGTCGTACAACCGAGGCCGGCCCGATAAAGCCAGTGGATGCTTTCAGCGGTTGAATCTGATCTGACAATCGCCACAGAGTCACGTCCGACGGTATCAGCCCGGCGGATAGTACGTTTTTTCCCCTTCGGTGTCGGAGAACACGGCAATGAGCGAGTACGACTACGACGAGCTGGGACTCGTCGCGGGGCTGGAGATCCACCAGCAGCTCGACACGGAGACGAAGCTGTTCTGTGCGTGTCCGACGACGCTGCGCGAGCCCGAGGCGGCGTCAAAGACGTTCAGGCGGTACCTGCACCCGACCAGGAGCGAACTGGGCGAGATCGACGAGGCGGCCGTAGAGGAGAGCCGCGTCGGCCGCCAGTTCGAGTACCTGGCCTACGACAGCACCTGCCTCGTCGAGGAGGACGACGAACCGCCGGGGCGGGTCGACAGCGAGGCGATCGCGACGACGCTTGAGATCGCCGCGCTGCTGGACATGACCGTCGCCGACCAGGTGCACGTGATGCGCAAGATCGTCGTCGACGGCTCCAATACGACGGGGTTCCAGCGGACGATGCTCGTCGCCAGCGACGGCGCCATCGAGACCGACGACGGGCCGGTCGGCATCGAGGACCTGATGCTCGAAGAGGAGAGCGCAAAGCGGATCGCCGAAACCGACAGTGGCGTCCGCTACGGCCTCGACAGGCTCGGGATCCCGCTGGTCGAGATCGGCACCCGACCGGACATCCGCACACCCGAGCAGGCCCGCGAGGCCGCCGAGCGGATCGGGATGCTGCTGCGCTCGACCGGCAAGGTCAAGCGCGGCCTCGGCAGCATCCGCCAGGACGTCAACGTCTCGATCGCCGAGGGCGCCCGCGTCGAGATCAAAGGGGTCCAGAGCCTCGACGACATCGACGACATCGTCCGCAACGAGGTCCGCCGCCAGGTCGAACTGCTTTCGATCGTCGACGAACTCGACGCGCGGGACGCGGCCGTGGGCGAGCCACAGGACGTCTCCGACGTGTTCGCGGACACCGACAGCGGCGTCATCGGCGGCGCGCTTGGCGGCGGTGGCAAAGCCATGGCGGTCCGGCTGGCCGGGTTCGACGGCCTGGTCGGCCGCGAGATCCAGCCCGACCGCCGGCTGGGCACCGAGTTCGCCGACCACGCCGCGCGCCAGGGCGCCGGCGGTATCTTCCACACGGACGAACTGCCGGCGTACGGCGTCACCGAGGAGGAGGTCGAGGACCTGCGGGCTGCGGTCGGCGCCGAGCCGGACGACGCCGTGGCCCTCGTCGCCGACGACCCCGAGACTGCCGGCCTCGCAATCGAGGCAGTCGTCGAGCGTGCCGAGCAAGCACTCGCGGGCGTGCCCGAAGAAACCCGCGGCGCGAACGAGGACGGGACGACCGAGTACCTGCGGCCGCTGCCGGGCGCGGCACGGATGTACCCCGAGACGGACGTGCCGCCTGTCGAGCCCGACGTGTCGGCGATCGACACCCCCGAACTGCTCACCGAGAAGGTCGAGCGCTACCAGTCCGAGCACGGGCTGGACGCGGACCTCGCCGAGCAGGTCGCCTACGGCCAGCGAATGGCGCTGTTCGAGGAGGCCGTCGGGATGGGCGTCGACCCGACGCTCGCTGCGGGGACCCTCGAATCGACGGTGACGGAGCTCCGCCGGGACGACGTGCCCGTCGAGAATCTGACCGACGAGCAGTTCCGGGAACTGTTCGCGCTGCTTACCGACGGCGAACTCGCCAAGGAGGGCGTGCCGGACCTGCTGACCGCGCTCGCAGAGCAGCCCGACCTGTCGGCCCAGGAAGCCGCAGAGCAGGAGGGGCTGGGCAGTGCCGGCGAGGACGAGGTCCGGGAGGAAATCAGCGCGGTCGTCGAGCGCAACGCCGACCAGGTCGCCGAGGAAGGGATGGGCGCCTTCTCGGCGCTGATGGGCGAGTGCATGGGCGAACTCCGCGGCAAGGCCGACGGCGACGTCGTCAGCGACGTGCTCCGCGAGGAGATCCAGAAGCGCGCCGGGTGACGGCTCAGTATGAGAGACATACCAAACTATACATTCGAGCATCGACAAGTGGGGGCCGATGATCGAGGCGCGGGAGTTGCGCAAGGAGTACGGTGATTTCGTCGCCGTCGAGGGGAGCACGTTCAGCGTCGACGACGGCGAGGTGTTCGGCATCGTCGGCCCGAACGGCGCCGGGAAGACGACGACGCTGAAGATGCTCGCGGGCCTGCTCGACCCGACCGAGGGGTCGGCGACCGTCGCCGGGTTCGACGCGGGCGAGACGGAGATGCGCAGACACCTCGGCTTTCTGCCCGAGGAGTCGCCGCTGTACGAGGAGATGACGGCGATCACCTACCTCCAGTTTTTCGCCGACCTCTACGACGTCGCCCCCGCCGACGCCGAGCGCCGGATCCACGAGACGCTTTCCGAACTCGAACTCGACCACCGCGACCGCCAGATCGGCGACATGTCCAAGGGGATGAAACGGAAGGTCGCAATCGCGCGGTCGCTGATCAACGACCCCGACGTGCTGATCTACGACGAGCCAGCCAGCGGCCTGGACCCGCTGACGACCAACTACATCATCGAGTTCACGGCCCGCCTCGCCGAGGAGGGCAAGACCATCGTGTTCAGCGCCCACAACCTGTTTCACGTCGAGTCGATCTGCGACCGGGTGGCGATCATGCGCGACGGCGCCATCGTCGCCCGCGGCGACCTCGACACGCTGCAGGCCGAGCACGGCGAGACGACCTATCACGTCTACACCACCGTCGAGGTGCCCGACAGCGTCCGGGAGAACGGCCGCTACCAGACCGTCGTCGGGAGCATGGACGCCGTCGAGGAGACGCGGACCGCCGCACAGGACGCCGGCGGCAGCGTCGTCGACATCCGCACGGAGGAGTCGAGTCTCGAAGAAGTGTTCCTGAACGTCGCTGAGTCGGGCACCGAGAGGCCCTCCGCGTCGGCGGCCGCCGAGTCGGGGCCGGAGTCGCCGGGTGACTGACAGTGCGGCTCCGGAACGTCCTGCGGATCGCACGCTGGGAGGTGACGAAAAACGCCGGCGGGATCGACCGCCGGACGCTGGCGGTCGCCGTCGCGGCCATCGCGCTGCTCGGCCTGATTGCGCCGCTCGCGGCCAGCGGCGGCGGCCCCAGCCTCGACGACGGCCTCTACCACGTCGGCGTCGACGACGACAGCCAGTACTACGACGTCGTCCGCGACGACGACACGTTCGTCGTCAGGCGCGCCGATCGGGCGGCGCTGGGCGACTCGGTCGACCTGCTGATCGAGGGCGACGATATCACTGCCGCCAACACTCAGAAGGGGGAGGCCGCCCGGCAGGAATTCCGCAGCAGCGTCCAGTCGTACAACAACCGCAAGCTGCGCCAGGAAGTCAACGCGACGGCCGCGTTCCCCGTCTCCGTCCTGCTGGAGTACCGCGAGCAGTCGGGGGTCGACAGCGGCCTCGTCGACCAGCCCGACGGCGCGGACGGCGACGGCGGCGCAGGTGACGGGACGGGCGACGGTGACGGCGGAACTGGCGGCGACGGCGATGGTGGGGACGGCGATGGCGGGACTGACGGCGGTGACGGCGGAACCGGCGGCGACGGTGACGGCACTGGCGGCGGGACTGACGGCGGTGACGGCAGTGACGGCGATGGTAGAGACGACACGGGCAACGGTAGTGGAGACGACACGGGCGACGGTAGCGGGACGGTCGATCCGGGCGACAGCGGCGACCTCGGCGGGATCACCGGCCCGCTCTCAGGGGAGGGCATCTCGGGATCGCCGGCCGACATCAGCCCGCCGTTCCCGTTCCAGTCGCTCGTGCTCGCGTTCGTGTTCGTCATCCCGATGAACTTCCTGATCCAGGCGTACGGCAGCACGATCCTCTCCGAGCGGATCAACCGCCGGGGGGAACTGCTGCTCGTCTCGCCGGTGTCGCGGTACGACATTATCGCGGGCAAGACGCTGCCGTACTTCGCGGGAGCGATGGTCGTCGAGACGGCCATCGCCGCCGGCGTGTTCTACCTCCTCCAGGGGCAGGTCGGCGGCCTCGTTTCGGTGTTCGCGGTCGCGCCGCTCGTGTTGCTGTTTCTCGGGGCGACGTTCCTGGGGGCGATGTTCGCACGGTCGTTCAAGGAGCTGACGTTCGTGACGGTGACGATCACCGTCTCGCTGACCAGCTACGCGTTCGTCCCGGCGATTTTCACCGACGTCGACGAGATCGCGCTGATCTCGCCGCTGACGCTCGTGGTCCGGGAACTCCAGGGCGAGGCGATCTCGCTGGGGAGTATCGTGTTCTCGACGACGCCGCCGCTTCTGGTCGCGCTGGTCTGTTTCGGGCTGGGCGCGGGGCTGTACCGCGAGGAGGACATGTTCGCCCAGCGGTCGGTCCCCGGCCGGGTGATCGACGCGCTCGCGGGGCCGATCACCCGCCGGTGGCACGTCGGCGTCATGACCGCCGTGCTCGTGCCGTTCGTGTTCGTCGTCCAGTTGCTCGCCATCGCCGCGCTGTTCGCACTCGGCGAGATCGCAATCGTCCTCCTTTTGGTCGTCGTCGCGATCACCGAGGAGTTCGCCAAGAGCCTCCACGTCTACGCCGCCTACGAGCACCGGCGGTTCGAGCGGTCGGTCCGGGGTGCGCTCGTGCTGGGGTTCGCCAGCGGGCTCGGCTTCTTCCTCGCCGAGAAGATCGCGCTGCTCGCCCAGCTGGTCGGCCTCGAACAGCTCGCGGCCGGCGAGGCCGGCCTCTCTGGCGGCGTCGCGCCGGAGAGCGGCCCGATTCTGCTGCTCTTCTTGCTCGCGCCGCTCGCGCTGCACGCCGTGACGGCGAGCATCTCGGCCGTCGGCGCGAGCCGCGGGAAGGGCCAGTACCTGATCGCGGTCGCCATCGCGATGGGCGTCCACCTCGCGTACAACCTGGGGGTGGTGTTGACCTATGTCCAGTAGCGGCGCACGGTGGCCGATCGCCAGGCGCGACCTCGCGTCGCTGTCCCGCGAGAAGACGATCGTGCTGGCGCTGCTCATCCAGCTGTTCATCGCCGCGTTCTCCTCGTTTCTCGTCGTCGGCCTGACCTCGCTGTACGACCCGAGTGCGATCGACGACGGCGCAGAGATCGAGGTGGCGATCACCGGCGACGCCGAACAGCAACTGCTCGACGCCGCCCGCGAGACTGACGGGCTGGAGACGGTCAGCTACGAGGACCGGGCAGCCGCCCTGGCAGCGTTCGACCGCGGCGCGGTGACGGCGGTGGTCTCGGCGGAGTACGCGGCGACTGACAGCGGGGACCGGATCGACGTCGAAGCCGTCGTCCCCGCCGAGAGCCTCCGGACGACGCTGATCGTCAACCAGCTCCGGGAGCTGCTGGTCGAACTCGAACGGCTCGAACGGGTCGACCGCGCCCAGTTTCTGGAGTTCCAGCCCGTCGACGTCCCCGGCGAGACCGGCGGCAGCGACTACTTCTCGTTCACGTACACGATCCTCATCCCGCTGCTGTTGTTCCTGCCGCCCTTTATCAGCGGCTCGATCGCCGTCGACTCGATCACCGAGGAGATCGAGCAGGGGACGCTGGAGCTGTTGCGCGCCGCCCCCGTGTCGCTGGTGGACGTCGTCGACGGGAAAGCGGCGGCGATGATCTCGCTGGCGCCGTTGCAGGCGATCCTGTGGATCCTTCTGCTGCGGTTCAACGGCATCGGGATCGACCACATTCCGTGGCTTTTGGCTCTCGTGGCCGCGCTGGCGACGATCACCGTCGTCGTCGGCGTCCTGCTCGGGCTGGCGACCGCCAGGCGCCGGCAGGCGCAGCTGCTGTACTCGATTCTCGTCCTGCTTTTGTTCGGCGCGACGCTGGTCCTGCCCGAGCACCCCGCCGCGACAGTCGCGCGGCTCTCGGTCGACAGCGCGACCGCGCTCACGTTCGCCCACGTCGGCGGCTTCGCGGTGCTGGCCGTCGCCCTGGCCGCGTTCACGCGGTTCTACGTGGCGAACTTCGATCCGGAGGCGCTGTAGCCCGATCTGCCGAGGTGCGGTGACCTCCGTTATTCGACGGTTAGCGTGACGGTCAGCGGGGCACCGTCGGCGAGGGCCGCCACGAGATCACTGTCGAGGTCGCGGGCAGCCTTGTCCGCCTCGACGGCGACCGTCCGGTCGTCGACGTAGTCGCTGGTCCGGCCGACGAGGCTGCGGTCGCTTTCGAAGCTGAGGTCGGGGTCGCCGCGCGCCTCGATCCGGTCGGCGTGCTCGTCGGTGTCGAGCGTGACCGTGATCGTCGCGTCGGCGTCCCGGCAGGCAGCGACGAACGCGCCGGCGAAGTCGGCCGGGGTACGGTCGGCCCCGATCGCGAGAATGCAGTCGCCGGCCGGCGTCAGGAAGTCGTCGCTGGTCACCTCGAACGTGCTCGCGTGCTCGGCGCTGACGTTCTCGTGACCGTGTGCCTGAATCGTCTCGGTGTGGGTCATGACTCGGTGTTAGTGGACGGCGGTGTTAAGTACCTACACCCGGCGTAACAGAGTCACGTCCGGGTGTGTAACCGCTCCACGACAGCCCGCGCCAGCGCCCCGAAGTCCGCCGTCGGTGCGACCACGTCAACCTCGACCCCCAGCTTCTCGGCCGTCTCGCGGGTCGGCTCGCCAATAGTGCCCACGACGGCATCGTTCAGCCCTGCCAGCGCTGCCTCGCGGACGCCGCGTTCGGCGGCCGCATCGAGGAACTGCTCCACAGTGAGCGAGGAGGTGAACAGCGCCGCGTCGAGGTCGCCGTCGGCGGCCCGTTCAGCGGAGATGCCGGCGCCGTCGGGGCGGACCAGCCGGTAGAGGATCGTCTCGTGGACGTACGCGCCGGCGTCGATCAGGCCGTCAAGCAGGACGTCCGAGCCGTGGTCGCTGCGGGCCACCTCGACGGGGGCGCCGTCGACCTCGTCACGGAGGTGCTCGACCAGGCCACTCGAGGAAAACTCCGCGGGGACGACGTCGACGCCAAAGCCGGCCGTGCGGAGCGCCTCAGCAGTGGTGTCGCCGATGGCACAGAGCGTCCCGGCGGGTTCCCAGCCGGTCCCGGCCACCAGTTCGGCGCCCGTCTTGCTCGTCAGGATCGTGTAGGCGGCGTCCATGCGGGGGCGCTCGCCGGTCGGCTCGACCGCCAGCATGGGATCCGCAACCGGCTCGACCCCAAGGTCCTCCAGCAGCGCGACCGCCGTCGCGAGCCGGTCGTCGTCCGGCCGGAAGACCGCAACCGTAGAGGGTGACACATCGGCGGTTGCGTGCTCGTCGCTCATGGCTCACTCCCCGCCGTTCCCGTCGTCGGGTTCCTCGCGCTTCGCGTCGTCTGGCTCCTCGCGGCGGGCGTCCTGGATGAGGTCGGCGGCGCCCCGCGCGGCGAGGTCTGCCGCGAACGAGACGGCGGCCTCGGCGTGGCGCTCGACGGGCAGGTCGCGGGACTCCCGTACCTCGCGTTCGCCGTCCCGGGAGAGCACCCGGACGGTCGTCGAGACGACGTCGCCCCGGAGGCTGGCGTGGATCCCGATCGGGGCGACGCAGCCCCCGCCGAGTTCCGCCAGGATTGTCCGCTCGACGGTCGTTTCGACGCGTGACGGCGGGTGATCGATCCCATCGTAGATCAGCTCGGCACTCTCGCCGTCGAGGGCCATCACCGCGATGGCGCCCTGGCCGGGCGCGGGGACGAACGACGCTGGGTCGAGGCGCTCGTCGTGGAGCTGCCCGAGAAGCCCGCTGCGGTCGAGGCCCGCCTCGGCGAGACAGATCGCGTCGAATTCGGTGTCGACGTCCCGTTCGAGCGCGCGGCGCTCGATTTCCGCGAGGTCGTCGAACCACTCCTGGGGGGAGCGGTCGGACTCGCGCTCGTCGCCGTCGTCGTTCCCGTCGGCGTCGGTATCGTCCTCGCTGTCTTCTGCAGCCTCGACGCGAGCCTGGTGTTCGCGCTGGAGGGAGGGTGCGAGCAGTTTCTCGACGCGAGTGTCGACGTTCCCACGGAGCGGTTCGATCCGCAGGTCGGGCCGCGCGGCGAGCAGCTGCGCCCCCCGGCGGAGGCTGGACGTGCCGACCGTCGCGCCCTCGGGGAGCTCGTCGAGCGAGCGGCCGTCCGGCGTGACCAGCACGTCGGCGGCCGCGGCGCGCTCGGGGACGCCGGCGACGACCAGCTCCGGCGGCTGGTCGGTCGGCATGTCCTTCATCGAGTGAACGGCAGCGTCGAGCTCGCCGTCGAGCACCTTCTCGTCGAGGCTGCGGACGAACGCGCCGGTCGTGCCCAGCCGGTGGATGAGCTCGTCGCGCACTTGGTCGCCGGTCGTCTCGACGGTGACCAGCTCGACCGACAGCCGGCGACTGCCGAGCTGTTCCTGGACGGAGCCGGCCTGCCGGAGCGCGAGCGCCGACCCGCGCGTCGCGAGTCGGAGCTGATCCACGCTGTCGCGGCTACTCATTACCCCTCTCTCCGCGGTCCGGGGTGAAAAGCGTCCCCGTTCGCGATCCGTCGGTCGCCGATGTTCGCACGCATCGAGTCCCGTAATTACCACGGCTCGTCTTTCAGCCCGAGCGCGTACGCGATGCCGTTGGTCGCAACGTGTAACACCGGCGTCAACACGACCACGGCAGCGAGCACCGGGAGCGCGAACGTGTCGGCGAACCAGCCCGGGGCGACGATGACAGTCAGCAGGAGCGCACCGACAACGAAATCGAGCTGGTCGACCCCAAGGAACGGCGCGCCGCGCTCGCGGCCGGTGCGGCGTTTCAGGAAGGAGGCGCCGATGTCCCCGAGCATCGCGCCGAGGGGGACCGCCACGGCCGCTTGGATCGGGAACTCGGGCAGGTCTGTCGCAAGCGCGTCGCTCGCGGCGGGGGCGACGCCGTTGAGCGCGAGCGCGAGCGCGACGCCGGCGGCCCAGCCAACGGCAGTGCCCCGCCAGGTCTTGCCGTCGCCGAGCAGCCGCCGGCAGCCCATCGTCCGCCCGCCGTCGATCGGGCGCCCCCCACCTGCGAGCACTGCAGCGTTGTTCGGCACGTACGCCGGCAGCATCGCCCAGACTGCCGTCGCCACGACCTCCAGCGGCTCCATGCCCGAACCCTGAACCGGCCGCCGTTTAATCGCCCTGCTTTCCGCCGGACGCCCGGAGCGGCTGCTGTCGGAGGACGGTAACGCGGCAGAACGAGCAGTCGGAACAGCCAGTCACAGGCCGCGGGAGCGACAGCGGTCGTCGCAGAAGGCCAGGTCGACGACGACGCCGTTGCGTTCCCGGACGGTGACGCACTTGAACTGGGTACCCTGCGAGATCGTGGCGCCGCAGTCGTCACAGGTCGGCGTTGCGTTCGAGTCGAGCAGGACGCGGATCGAGGTGCGGACGACCTGCCTGTCGTCCCGGCCGTGGTTGGCGTTCGATACCGCGAGCGTCCCCGAGTCGGGGTCGTTCGGTTGGGTCATGTGTCGTGTGATGTGGGTGCTGTGTGGTTTGTCAGTGCGTGTCAGGAGTCAGTTCCGGGTTCGCTGGCAACGAACACCGAGAACGAGTACCGGCGCAGGCGCGCGGTCAGTCGACCGCTACGGGCCCTACGCCAGCGTCCGTGTAAAGAATGTAAAAGGTGTAAAGAATGTAAACAGTTTTGTCGTGAACTGGGCGAGTCGAGATCGAGCAGCAGCTAGCCGCGAGCGAAGCAATACGCGTCCGTCGGGTACACGACCCGAAGTCATACACTACCGTGGGAAGTACTGATACTTAGCGGTTGTGGTTGGGGCGAATGAACAATTATTCTGTTGTACTGGTGATCTCTGCGATTGCTAAGTTCAACGAAAGTGGGTGCGCCGACTCGATCCCGATACCCCGGGCGGTGCCAGCCGCGGCCCGGCCACGTACCAGCGGTAAGATCGACATACAACACCGTAGTGCATGACATGGTAGGTACTGAACAGTGAAAATCGGGTAAAATCCGACAAAATGAACGTAACTGGCTCGCAATCGTGGTGGAGTGATCGAAATTCGCAAGAACACTCTTGAGCTTATAACCGAATCGACCGACCAGGAGACGACGAGGGCACGCGAATGTCTGTACCGAACCCACTCCCCCCTATTCCCCCCCCTCCCACGACCCCCGAGAGGCAGCGCCGACCCCGACCCGCCGCCTGCGGCCGTCCGTTGCAACGCGCCTGCCAGCAGTTGCGCTCCCCTGCGGATCACAGGCATCCGCCGCGGCCGCCGGGACCGACCGCGGGAGGTGCTCGCCGTGAGTGCTGACACCGGCGGCGACGCCGACACGAAGCAGCAGCGCCTCGCAGGGTTCCTCCGCGAGCGAGCGCGCACGGGCGAGTACTACTTCAAGAGCAAGTTTATCGCCGACGAGATCGGGCTCTCCCCGAAGGAGATCGGCGTGCTGATGTGCCAGCTTCAGGAGTCAGTCCAGGACCTGCACATCGAGAAGTGGTCGAACTCCCGCGCGACGACCTGGCGGGTCGAGGTGCAGTGACGACCCACACAGACAGCGATCGCCCTCACTGACTTTCTCCCCTTCGCTGTGCAAAACGGCGGTACAGAGTCACGCACGACTGTATCACTCGACGACGTTGACGCCGGTAATCTCGACGCGGGCGCCGCCTGTCTCGCTTTCGGTCGCAGCGACATCCCAGCCGTGGGCTTCTGCGAGGTCCCGGACGATCGCCAGGCCGAAGCCGGTGCCGTCCGGCTCCGTCGAGACACCCGGTTCGAAGAGGTCGTCGCGGTCCGCGGGGAAGCCGGCGCCGTCGTCGGCGACGAAAAAGCCGGCGGGGGCGTCCCCGTCGCCGCCCCCTTCGCTGTCCCCATTGCCCTCCCCGCCCTTGACTGCGCCGACGGTGATCGTCACGGACTCGCCGTCGTGTTCGACGGCGTCCTGGGGAGCTTGCGAGCCAGGGCTCGTCGAGCCATGCTCGACGGCGTCCTGGGGAGCCTGCGAGCCAGGGCTCGTCGAGCCATGCTCGACGGCGTCCTGGGGAGCCTGCGAGCCAGGGCTCGTCTCGAGCCATGCTCGACGGCGTTGCGGTACAGGTTCTCGATCACGTGGCGCAGGCGGTCGGCGTCGGCGCGGATCGTCAGCTCCGTCGCGATCGCGAGGTCGGCGTCGGCGGTCTGGACGCTCTCCCACCAGCGCCGGGCGACCGTCGGGAGGTCGACCACTCTCATCTCGTCGACGCTGTCGCCCTGCCTGGCGAGCGTCAGCGTGTCCTCGATGATCGTCCCGATCCGGTCATGGGCGCTGGCGACGTACTCCAGGTGCTCGCTGTCGCAGTCGTCGCGGGCGAGCGTGAGCCGCGAACTGGCGACGTTCAGCGGGTTGCGCAGGTCGTGGGAGACGATACTGACGAACTGTTCGAGCCGCTCGTTTTTCCGTTCGAGGTCCTGCTCGCGGCGCTTGCGCTCGTGGATGTCCGTGAACACGGCGAACCCGTCGATCCCCTCCTCCAGGGAGAGCGGGATGTTCCGCAGCGAGAAGTAGCGCTGGCCGTCGGCAGTCTGTCGCAGCACCACCCGATCGACGGACTCGCCGGCGCGGACCTGCTCGTCGATCTCCTTCGCCTCCGTCATCCGGTCCGGCGGCACGACGAGATCGTCGACCCGCGTCCCGACCGCACACTCGGCGTCGTAGCCGAACGTCTCCTCGAACGCGTCGTTGATCTCCCGGATGATCGGCTCGTTGTCGACGTACTCGTAGGCGAACGTCGGCTCGGGAAACTCCTCGAACAGCGCCGAGAACCGCTCGCGCTCCCGCCGGAGTTGGCGCCGGGAGCGCCGCCTGGCCTGGTGCCGGGCGACGGCGTTCTCGATCCGGTTTGCCAGCACCGCGTACTGGCTCGTCCCCGTCTCCTTCTGGAGGTAGTCGGTCGCACCCGCCGAGATCGCCTCGCTGGCGACTGCCTCGGAGCCGCGGCCGGTAAACAGGATGAAGGGCAGATCAGGATGTTCCTCGCGGACTGCCTCGAGGAACTCGATACCGTCGACGGGCGTCATCTCGTAGTCCGAGACGACGCAGTCGATCGGCTCCTCGGCCAGCGTGGCGCGAGCCGCCTCTGGCTCCCTGACGGTGACGACGGAGAACACCTCGTTCTCCCGGCAGAGAAACTCGGCAGTCAGATCCGCAAACTCCGGATCGTTGTCGACGTGCAATACCCGTATCGGCTCGGACATACCGAGTGTAGTTGGAGCGACAGTATAAATGCTCTCTCTGGAACGGGTGTCACACCGGCGGACGAGCCCGCGACGGGTCCCGTGTCCACGCGCTCTCGTCGACGGGGACGACGTCGACGTGCCCGTACAGCAGCGGCGAGGCGTCGCGACCGGTGCGTCGTGGGTGGCCGTGGCCGACAACGACGGAAAGAAAAGTGCAGGAGCTCGCGGGAGGCGACAGCGGGAGAGCTATGCCGCCGACGCGTTGGTTCGCTCCTGCTGTGACGTCCAGTTGTAGGTCGCGTACGACGCCCAGGAAACGAACACAACCGTCGTTATGGCACCGGCGATGATGCCGGCGGTTATCGAGCCTGTTGCGTAGATGACGAACACGCCGACGATGAACGCCAGCGGGGCGGAGACCGTCGCGAACAGCCCCGCGGCGACCAACGTGTACAGGATCGGTTTGTTGCTCATCCTATCCCGGTGCTATTGACCGCGCGTATATACAAGTACCGAACGCAGACAGCGGGCACGGGCCCCGCAGGCGGCCGGGAGCCGTCGCTTCCGGGCGACGGGCGCGGCAGAACGGAGTAGTCACTTTTCGGCCGGGCTGGCGGCGCCCAGGTCCCCGTCGAGGTCGCGGAACGCCGCAACGAAGTCCTCGTCGTCGAACGTCGCGATGGTCTGATCGAGGCTCTCCCGCATCTCGTGCATCTCCTCCTCGAGGCGCTGGAACTGCTCGCTTTTGGCCAGCTCCGATTCGGGTTTGTTCGACAGCAGCGTGGCATGTTTCGCGGTCAGCGCGTAGTAGCGCCGAAGCCGCTCCTCGTACTCCGAGCAGGTGAGCAGTCGCGTGATCGTCTCGAAGAGGTCCTCCCGTGAGATGGGCTTGATCACGTAATCGTCGAACGGCATCTCGATGATGTCGAAGTCCGGGTCGACGGCTGTCACCATCGCAACGCGGACGCGCAGCTCCCGGTCTCTGATCTTCTCGAGTACCTCGTCCCCCGAGAATCCGGGCATGCGCCGGTCCAGCAGCACGACATCGACCGAGGCGTCGAGCTCGTCCAGCGCCTCCTGGCCGCTGTAGGCCGTCGAGACGATGAACTCGCTCTCCAGCTGGGCCGCGTACGCGTCCGCGACGTCGGGTTCGTCGTCGACGACGAGAACTATCGCTGGCTCGGGACTGCTCATCTGCTAGCTACTAGTGGGAAGGGAGTGCAAAAGGTTTCCGGGTAATTCACTGACAGGTTCGACTTCTCTTCGAGATTGATACTGTGTAGTTTAGGTCCCTGCTCGAAAGATACTGTGTAGTTTAGGTCCCCGCTCAGAACTGTGTCGCGTGCACGCGGCAGGATTGAGCGATAAAGACCGTCGACGGTGTAGTCGAGTTTTTACCGTTGATAGCGGCACGGACATCAATGAGCCGTAATAGTAGTCCGGGCCAGGGCGAGCAGATGTGGAGTCACATCAAGCGTACGCGCTTGCTCCCACGAGTGAACTCATGGGCTTGCGCGCTGTTTCTACTGTGAGGAAACCGTTATCCGTCTCTCGGTCCCATGACAACGTGCATGCACGGGCGGCGGCTGGCGACCACGGAGAAGCTCATCGCGGTGGCGAGTCCGGACAGCGACGAGCCGCTGTCGCGGCTGCGGGCCTGGGCCGACGACGCCGGGGCCGCGCTGTCGGTCGTGGCGCTGGACGACGACGTCGGGGACGCCTCCGGTCCGGGGACGCCGACGCTGGGCGTGACGCTGGGCGGCGACGGTACGTTCCTGGAGGGCGTCAAGCGGTTCGCGCCGCGTTCCATCCCGCAGCTGGGGATCAACGCCGGGTCGATGTCGTTTCTCGCCAGGGTCGAGGTCGACGACCTCGAGGCGGCGATGGACGAGGTGCTGTGCGGGCGGGCGACCGTCGACAGCCGCCAGCAGGTGCGCGTCGAGGCGAGCGGCGTCGACGCGACCGGGATCAACGACGTGATGCTCCAGCGCGTCCCACCGGAAAACCCGTTCGACCGCAAGGTGACGCGGCTGGAGGTGTTCGCCGACGGCGAGTACGTCGGCCAGTACGAGGGGACGGGCATCGCCGTGGCGACGCCGACGGGGTCGACGGGCATCGCGCTCTCCGCCGGTGGGCCGGTCCACCTGCCGGCGGACAACCACACGCTCCAGATCGTGCCGTTGCACACCCACAGCATGGGCGTCCGGCCGCTGGTGGTCGCCGCCGAGACTGAGCTCGAGATCGTCACCCGCGGGCGGGCGAGTCTGCTGGTCGACGGCGGCCGCGCGTACAAGGTGCTGGGCGACGAGTCCGTCGTCCGGATCACCGGCGCCGAACAGCGCGCTCACGTCGTCCGGACGAGCTACGACGACCAGTTCATGACCGCGCTGACCGAGAAGCTCAACTGGGGGCTGCGCGACGAGGCCGACGGCCCCCGCGACCTGCTCGACAGCGGGACCGCCGGCGCGCACGAACCGAGCATCCGCGAGCGCGCCCGCGATGTCGCCATCGAGGCCGCCCGCAGCGTCGGCGACCCCCTGCGGGAACTGCACGGCCGCGTCGAGGACGTCACTTACAAGACCGACAAGGCCGACATCGTGACAGAAGCGGACTACCGCGCCAACCGCATCATCACAACGGTGATCGAAAACGAGTTCCCCGACCACAGCATCTTCTCGGAGGAGAGCGCCTACGTCGAGGGGTCGGCGCCGTACACCTGGGTGATCGACCCCGTCGACGGGACGGGCAACTTCACGCACGGCAACCCCAACTACGCCGTCTCGATCGCACTGCTGGACGAGGACACGCCTGTGATGGGCGTCGTCTCCGTCCCCGAAACCGACGAGATTTTCCACGCCGTCGAGGGCGGCGACGCCTACGTCGACGGCGTCCGCATCACGACGACCGACCGGGACGAACTCGCGGAGAGCATGCTGCTGACCGGCTACGACCCCGACGGGGAGTTTCTCGCCCACTACTACCACGAGACACGCGGCGTCCGGTCGCTGGGCTCGGCGGCGCTGAATCTCTGCTATCTCGCCAGCGGCAGCGCCGACGCGCTCTGGGAGTACGACACCCACCTCTGGGACGTCGCCGCCGGCCTCGTCATCGCGCGGGCGGCCGGCGCCCGGATCACCGACGACGATGACGAGCCGTACGTCGTCGAGTTCGAGGCCGATGGGCGCAAGCCGCTGCTGGGCTCGAACGGGCCGCTGCACCCGGCGCTGTACGCGCACCTCGAACGCAGCGGCCTCACCTGACCGACTGGCCCGTAGCCTGTCGACAGGCGGGACGACTGGTAACTATTCGGTACCGTACTCGGCTACGGCAACGCCCTCGTCTCGCGGCTGGTGACCGAACCGCAGGCGCTTCTGTACATCGGCGGCGTCTGCCTGCTCGCGACGCTTGGCCTCGACAGGCTGACGGATCACGACGACGGCGATGAGCAGTCGTCAGAGTGATTCCGGACATACACGGGGGCGGCGTCGCGGCCGGCAGGCAGGTACTGGGACCTGCTGACGTTTTACTCGTTCGACCCGGTCTGTACGGAAGGGATGTGCGCTGCGCGACGCCGAGTTCTTCGAGTTCCACGACGACCTGGCACTGCTCGGCGTGTCGGGCGACGGCATCGACTCGCACGAACGGTTCGCCACGAGAATCAGGCGGGACGGGCCGCCGCTCGTCGCACTGGACAGGAGTGTCGGCAGGAGAGTCCGCCGGAGAACGTTACCGCGACCGCGGCGAGATCAGGATCCGGCCGTCGCCGTGGATCGTGACGTCGTGCCCCCAGACGCTGATCGAGAGGTGGCCGTGTGCCCGGGGGGACTCGTTTTTCACTGGCCGGAACAGGTGATCGATCGCCTGCAGATCCACCTGGTGGGAGAGCGTCTCCTCGGCGTTTGAGACGTCGGTGTTCGTCGCCCGGGAGACGGCGTGAACGAGTGTTGTCGAGAGCGTTGCCGGTCCGTCGAAGTTGTGCGTGACCCAGTAGGGCTCGGTTTGGGGGGGCGTCTGCTGTGCTTGGGTGCTGCACCGGACGTTCGTCGCGTTCCAGGTCATCTATAGTATCTCGCAGTAGCTACGTTGCACATAAAAGCTTTGTTAAAATAGTAATATGAGATACATTTGAGCATACATAAGAATACTGATTGGTATCAGAATTTCCGCCGCGTAGTAGCCGTCAATATATACAGAGTAATGGATTTATAACGCTCCCTGTCGGCGTGATTGGAAGAATCAGAAAGACGGCCTTTCGCCGGCGAGAATATGTATATTCGAATAAATATACCACGAACGACACATCTAACGAAAGTACCATATAATTTCTTTTTATAATATTTTACGTACCAGATAGTTTAGCGAGCAGTGCGGGCTCCGAGAACGGCACAGCGCAGCGGGAGTGCACAGGCGTGGCTGGAGGCGCAACGAAAGCAGTGGATACTGCAGGCGTCAATGGCGGGAGTACCCGGAAGACGAACGAACTGTGTCCGGTGTTTTTGCGGCCACGGCACGTAGTGCGTCTGATCCATGAGTAACGCCCACCGCACGAGCGACGCCTGGGACAGGCTGTGCGACGCGCTCAAACAGCTCGGCGAGGGGACAGCCCTGGAGACCCCCGTCTCGGAGCGACAGTTCGAGATCGACGCGGTCGTCCCGGACAGGGTCGACGTC
This sequence comes from Halobacteriales archaeon QS_4_66_20, assembly GCA_003021015.1. Lineage (GTDB taxonomy): Archaea > Halobacteriota > Halobacteria > Halobacteriales > Haloarculaceae > Halovenus. The sequence continues at coordinate 39,368 of PXRK01000044.1, forward strand.
ACCTACAGGGACAGCGGCGAGGAGCTGTCGCTGTACAGGGACCAGTTCGAGATCCTCTTCGACCGCCTGGCCGAGGGGGAGATCGACCTCGCGACGCTCCAGCCGGGCGTCGAGCCGTACGCCGTCGTGGCGAGCCTCTCGCCCGAGCACAGCCCCGCGGGGGGGACGCTCTCGCGCGCGCCAGAGGAGGCGCGCGGCGGGATGAGTCCCCACCTCGTCTCGCCCAAGGAGGCGCGGACGCAGCCCGAGCGGGTGCACGACGACGCCGTGCTGCTCGCGGACTGCCTCGACCGGCTGGCGACCGAGGAGCTCTCGGCCCTGGAGACGGCAGCGCTGGCGGACCTGTACGTGCTGCTGTCGGACGTCCAGCGCGGCGCCGACCGGATGCGCCGGACCGTCACCGAGCCGCTGCTCGACCGGCTGGGCCCCGACCAGCAGCTCCACGGCCGGTTCGGCACGGTGCGGCGGACGACCCGCGAGCGGCGGACGCAAAAAGACGACGCGGTCGTCTTCGACGCGCTCGACCGCCACGGCATCCCCCACGACTGGGTGCTCGGCGTCGACCCCGACAAGCTGGACGTCGTCCTCGCGGTGACGGACCTCGAGGAGTCGGCAGTGTACGACGTCGACGAGCAGGTGTACGTCCAGAAGACCGGCGTAGACGGGGACGAGAAGCTCTCGCGGCTGCAGGGGCTCGCCGACCGGCTGGCGGAGCTCGACGAGAGCGAGGGGCTGCGCGACGAACTCGACGCCCTCGAACAGCGCATCGACGAGGCGCTGTCGGCCGGCTGAGCGGCGGTCGCCGGCCGGCTCCGGACCGGCTGGACCGCGAGCGGCGGCTGTCGGGCGACGGGAGGGTTTTGAGCGTCGCCCCCGTAGTGTGGGCATGCCCCAGCCAGCGGCGTACTCGGCGACAGATCGGCAGCGCTGTGCGTTCTGCGGGTACGGGATTCCGACCGAGCCAGTGCAAACGCCTTCCGGCGCGGTCTGTTGCTCCGAGGCGTGCAGCGCAGCGATCGATGCGGACGAGACGCCACCCGACCACCCCGCCGTCACCTGGCGGACGACGGGAGTTGCGGCCCTCGATACGCTGCTCCCGCGGGGGTTCCCGTCGAACTCGTTCGTGCTCCTGTCGGCCGTCGACGGCATCCGGCACCGGGAGCTGGGGACCGAACTCGTCTGGCGGACGCTCGCGCGCGGCGAGCCGGCCGTCGTCGTCGCGTTGGTCGACCCCGCCGTCGCGGTCGTCCAGCAGTTCCTGACGCTCGGCTGGAACGTGCTGCCGTTCCTGGAGTCCGGCGACCTCCACATCGTCGACTGCTTCACCAGCCGCCTCCGGGAAAAACACCAGACGCCACAGCACCAAGTCGAGTGGAACGCGTTCCTCGACCGGTTCCTCGAGGACGGCGCGACGGTCGTGCTCGAGCCGAGCGACCTCCGCGCGGTCGAGGACGCGCTCCACGACCGCCTGGAGGCGGCCGACATGGTCGGGCAGGGGATCGTCGTGATTGACTCGCTGAACGAGGTCGAGCGGCAGGGACACGAGACCGGGACCGAGCAGTTCGTCAAGGAGGTGCGCGGCGACGTCTGCAGCCGGAAGTTCGTCCCCATCTTCGCCAGCGTCACGACCAACGGCGGGGAGAGCTTCCTGAAGCGCAGCCAGTACCTGTTCGACGGCATCGTCGAGATGCGCCACACGGAGTCGCTGGTCGACGGCGTGCGCCTGAAACAGCTGGGCGTCAGAAAGATGGACGGCGCCCTGTACCACCCCGACTGGGTCGCCTACGAACAGTACGCGGGCGGCCTCCGGACGTTCGACCCGGCGGCTGACTTCGCGGCAGTGTACGGCCCGCTCTCGCCGCCGTCCGGCCACCGGACGGAGGCTGGCGGCGGGCGTGCACGCGGCGCTCCGCAATCACGCCAGCGCAGGTGAAATCCGGGTCGCCAGAGCGGCGACTTCGGGTGTGACAGAACAAGTGTCGCGACGGCACCCGACGACCGCGTCGGTACCGGCCCAGGTGGCGTCGCGTGCTTACTGCGTCGGCGGCTGCGTGGCCGATTCCTGAGTCGTCTCACTGGCCGAGTGCTGGCTCACGCCTTCCATCCCCGTCGTGGTCTCCTCGACCGGACTGCTCTCTGTCCGGGGCTGCTGTACGCCGGCCTGCTGGGACTGGGGCTGGTAGTTCTGGGACTGCTGGTGCTTTTGTGGCTGGTACTGCTGGGTCTGCTGTGGCTGCTGGTGCTCCTGCCCGATCTGCTGGGGTTGCTGGTACTCCTGCCCGAACTGCTGGGACTGCCCGTACCTCCGGGTCTGCTGTGGCTGCTGGTACTCCTGCCCGAACTGCTGAGGTTGTTGGTACTGCTGTGGCTGCTGGGATTGCTGGTACTGCTGGGTTTGCTGTGGCTGCTGGTACTTTTGCCCGAACTGCTGGGTTTGCTGTGGCTGCTGGTACTTTTGTTCGAACTGCTGGGGTTGCTGGTACTGCTGGCCGGCGGCCTGGCTGCCGCTCTGGAACCCCTGTCCGAACTCCGACAGCTGGGAGCGGGCCTGCTGCATGCCCTGCTGGCCCAGCTGCTGCTGGGCCCGGGTCGCCCCCTGGATCGTCTCCACGCCCTGCTCGGCCAGCTGTTCAGTTTCCCGGGACGTCCGCTCCATCGTCTGGATGAAGCTGTCGAGCGTCTCCTTGGTCAGATCCAGGTTCCGTGACTGGGCCCAGGAGGTCATCTCCAGCCCGTTGAGTGTGAGCTTCGCCGCCGTCTTCTGGAGGTCCATCAGCTGGGTCATCGGGTACGTCAGAAGCTCCGTCATCCCGGACTGCTGGGACTGGTTGGTGGACTGTTCGTGGCTGTCGTAGGACTGCTGTTGCTTGCTCATAGGAGGATCGTCTCGTGACTGTCGTTGCTGGAACGGTTCCCGACCGCGTTCGAGACTGTCGGCATCTGTACGGCGACTGGGGAGGGGCATAAATCGCCGCTACCGTTCAGACTCGTAATAACCGCTTTCCCCTGATTCGAGGAGGAAACCCGATGTTTCCGGCTGTCGGACCGCCGGAGGGCGCTCCCTACTCCCGGAGTGGCCGCGGTAAGGTTGGCTGACCGGCGAACGGTCAGAGGTAGGAGCCGTCCCAGCGGGTCGCTGTCCGGGTGTTTCCGCACTGCTGACACTTGATCCGGCCGGCGCTGTCCATCGCCGTCTCCGCCGAATCGCAGTTGCTGCAGAACCAGCCGTACTCCTCGGCCAGGTCGTCGTCCGTGAACGTCGGATACATCGGTGCCTCCACGCCGGTCTCGCCCGCGGTGTAGTCGACGTACAGCTCCTGGCCGTCCGGGCCCGTGACGGTGCCGACGACCTCCTCGTCCGCGTCCCTGTCGGTCTCGGTCTCGAAGACCAGCTCCTCGAACGTCTCGCCGCCGATCTCGACCGTCTCGGTGTCGGCCTGTTCGAACCCGTGTTCCGCGAAAAAGGAGGCGCCGTCCTCGTTGACCGCGAGTGCGCGCCCGCGGACCAGCGACGCGCCCCGGGACTCCATCCTGTCGACGAGGTCGCCGAGCAGCTGGACGCCGACCCGCTCGCCCCGCGCGTCCGGACGGACGTGGAGCCACTGGACGTCGCCGATGACCGGGTCCGTCCCGATGATCTCGCCCTGTGCGTACCCGACGGCCTCGTCGGTTGCCGCGACGACCAGCAGCGCGTTCTCGTCGTCGACCAGCTGCTCGACGGTCTCCTCGTTGTACCACTGCGCGACGAGGTCCTCGACCAGCGCCTCGTCGAACGCGCCGCCGTAGGAGGCGGTCAGCGACTCCCGTGCGATCCGCTGGATGGCACTGCTCTCGCCGGGCTGAAACTCGCGGAGTTCCATACCCGACCTTCGCTGGGCAGACAGTAAACCCCTTTGACGGACCAGGCTTATGCCGCTGGTTGCCGTAGGGCCAGTGATGTCTGACACGCCCGCAGAGGAGAGCGACAGCACCGACGGTGCCCGCATGCAGCTCGGCCCGGACACCATCCACGAGAGGGAGGAGGCGATCTACCTCGACTGCCCGCAGTGCGGCTCGAACGTGGCCGTCGAACAGATCATCACCGAGGGGCGGTGTACGGGACAGCTCGACGGCGATATCGCCGAGACGGAGGACGACACCCGGCTGGAAGGCGGCTGCGGCGCCGAACTCGCGCTCGAACTCGTCTGGGAAGGATGACCGCGCCCACCGCTGGGGCAGCTACGACCCCTTCGGAGCGTCGGATTCCTCGCGTGGCTCGCCGGAGCGGGAGCCGACGACCGGCGCGCCGTCCTCGGGAGTAACTTTCTTGGCCACCCCCTTGGTGTGCCCTTTCAGCCGGTGGACGAGGCCGTACAGCCGGGTGAGGTACTGGTCCGGGAACCGCCTGACGATGCGGTAGTCCGTCCGCCCCTCGCGGATCGCGTCGGCGACGCCCGCCGGCGTCAGCGACTCGACGTCCATCCGGGTGAACGCCCGCCCGACCTCGATCGGGTAGTGGGCGTCGCTCCCGCCGACGATCGGCAGGTCCCGCTCCGCGGCGAGGTCCTCGACCAGCGACGTCGGCTTCGGGTGTTTCCCGTTGATCTCGACGGCGTCGACGGCCGCGTCGGTCTCCCTGACGCGGCTGTTCCGGAACGGGTGGGGCAGCACGACGACGCAGCCGTGGTCGTGGGCCAGGTCGATCACCTCCGCCGGCGTCATCATGTTCGGCTTCGTCTGTGCCGGCGGGTCCGGGCCGACCACGAGCAGGTGGCCGACCGTCGAGGACACCTCGATGCCGGGAATGATCGTCAGGTCGCCGGTGTCGATGTCGAACTCCGTGCAGTAGTCGTGGTTCGTCACCGCCATCGCGTCGAGGCCGCGCGCCTGCGCCACCGCGACGTGTAGCCGGAATCCGACCTCGTCGTACGGCGTCGGGCGGCCCGGAAAGCCGTGGAAGAACCGCGAGTGGGTGTGGAGGTCGACGTCGACCATCATGGCGGGATCACGGCCGACTGACGGCCCGTCGCTGGCGGTCGACACCGCTCGGCTGGTCCGTCGTTCGTCGCCACAGTGTGATCGGAAACCGCTGGGAGAGCTGTCATTGGCTGAGGTCGGCGTGACACCGCCTACGGTGGCGAGACACAATAATGGTCGGCTGGACTCACAGCTCCGCCCTCGGACCGCCGAATCCGGCAGCCGTACTGCGGATCGTCGTAACGCCTATTCGTTTCGCCGCCCAACTGTGTGTATGTCCTCGAGACAGCTGCGGGCGATCGGTGAGTCACTCGACCGGGAGGCGCTCTCCCCGTCCGACCGCGCGATGCTGAAACGGATCCAGTTCGTGAGCCACGCGCTCGACGACGCCTTCCAGGTCCCCGGTACGAACATCCGCTTCGGGCTCGACCCCGTCCTGGGCGTGCTCCCGGGCGTCGGCGACTCGGTGGCGTCGCTCGTCTCGCTGTACATCGTCGCCGAGGGGTACAGGGCGGGCCTGCCCCGGAGCACGCTCCTGAAGATGCTCGCGCTCGTCGGCGTCGACACGGTGGTCGGCTCCGTCCCGGTGCTGGGCACCGTCTTCGACGCAGTCTGGAAGGCCAACAAGTGGAACACGAACACGCTCGTCTCCCACCTCGAACAGCGGACCGCCGACGAGGGCTGAGCTGAGCACCGCGTATCCTCTAGTGAGCCGTCGCTCCCGGGTCGTCGCGCGTCGAGAACTGCGGGTGAGTCGGGGCTCGGAAACGGCCCCATTCGGTGCCGTCAGATGCCGGGCACGCCGGCCGCCTCGAAGGAGGTGAGGCCGACGGCAGCGAGCGCGTAGATGACGACCAGGGCGGCGATCCAGGCGACGATGGAGATCGCTGCGGCGTTCACCCAGCCGCCGGGGTACCGCCAGTTGATGACGCCGACGTACGCGAGCAGCGCCAGCACCGGCCCCAACAGCGGGATCCAGCCGACGAAGAAGGCGACGATCGACCAGATGATTGCACCGATCAGCGCCGTTACGAACGCGTACGAGTAGTCCTCGCGATCAGTGATGATCCGGGCACCGACGTAGATGCCGATCGCGCCGACGAGGAGGCTGATGACGAACACGATGAGTGATTCGGTGAGTCCCATACGCACACAGTTTTCGCCCGCCTCCCTTGGTTATACCGTGGTTATTCGCGTTCGGCAGATATTACTCGCGGCGCCAGCGTCGCTCTCACCTGTGTGGTCTCGCCAGGCAGTGGCTGCTGGTACACACTCGGATGTGACTCTGTGACACGTCAGGACACGATATCCACGAGTATCGACCGTGACAGTCCCGATTTGTGTCGAGATGATACATGAGACCGTATGACGGTGAAAAGAGGGCCGCACTGGCCGGGAGGGCGCGCGACGGGGACGGATCAGGGCTCGTGGCGGACGAGCGTCGGCGATTCACAGAGCGTCGTGCCGATGAGGTTCCGGTGGCCGCGCCGGAGTCGCTCCGAGAGTGCCTGGTGGGAGATGTCGAGTTCGGCCGCGAGGCCGTCGAGCGTGATGCCCCGCGGCACCTCGTAGTAGTCGAGCTGGAACGCCTCGACGAGCGTCTTGTGCTGGCAGGGGGACAGCGCCATTCCCCCGTTGTCGACCGTGTCGGTGACGCCGTTGATCCGGCGGATCGTCGGGTCGATGCCGTGGTTGCGCCAGTTGTCGTACGTCTCCGAGACCGACGCCCGGTCGGGGAAGACGACCCGGAGCTCCCAGCGGTCGGACTGACCCGTGGCGCCGAGCAGCGAGCCGTTCGACTGGACGAAGATGCCGATCAGCAGCCGGATGCCGGGCCGCCAGGTGACCCGGTACAGCGCCCGGTGGGAGTCAGTCGACAGCCGGGAGACCGCTTCCAGCGAGGAGTCCGCTCTGAGCGCCTCGTCGAGCTGGTCGAGATCCGGTGCCGATCCCCAGAGAAACCGCATCATGCCGCGTGGGCCGTGCGCGGCGACCCGGACGGTCTCGAAGGTAGCCGCCGGCACGGCGTCGAGTGTCTCTGCGAGTGCGAACTGGTCAGTCGGAATGGTCACGTCTACAACCGCGCCCATAGACTGGATTGTCCCTTTGGACGGTTTAGTATAACCTGCATATTATTGCGGGCAGTTTTTACAACTGCCAGGGCCGAATCGGACGGGACGGCGGCTGCGGACCGGCAGCTCCCCGGGTCGGCAGTAATCGGCCGTTATCTGGTGGTTAAGGAGAGGAAACGGGGAAACTCATTTGCGCGTCCCGGCGTTACTACGGACGCTATGACAGCCTCGACGTTCGAGCGCGTGCGCCGACAGTTGTCCACTCCCGGGGAGCCGTCCCCGGCGACCGACGACGAGGACGATGCCGACCGCAGGACTGGCCGGTCGGCTTCCGGTGCAACGATCCGAGAGGTGATCACGTACGGGTCCCTGGGCGGCCTGGTCGCGACGCTCTCGATGACGGTCTTCCGGCTGCCGACGAGCAAGTCGCTGCCCCCGACGGCGAAGTTCTGGGCGAAATTCGCCGGCTCCGGGGACCCGGAGGACTACCCGATTACCGCCCTGGTGTTACACCTGCTCTACGGCGTCGCCGGCGGGGTCGTCTACGCCCTCCTGACGCCGGGCGAGGGCGATCCGGAGGCGGCCGCGGAAGCGAAGTCCGCACTGCTCGGCACCGCCTTCGGGACCGCTCTGTCGGTGTTCGGGAGCCGTGTCGTGCTCGTGCAGGTGCTCGGAGTTGATCCCGACCGGGACGAACTACTGGTCTTTCACATCAGTCACGTCGTCTACGGGCTGACGCTGGGCACCTGGGTCGGCTCGCGGTTCGGTCGCAGCCAGTGAACTGGAGTCTGGCGAATACCCGGCGTGAAAGAGTTACGACAATCAGTATCACAGCGACTCTTCGTCGCTCTGTTCCTCGCCCGGCGGGCCGCCGCCCCGGTCCGTGTAGTTCTCCCTGCCAACCGCTTCGGTGCTGACGTTGCCGATCACGTCCTGGATCACGTCCTCGGCCGACTCGTAGGTCTTCCCGCCGAGCGGCCCGAGGATGTCGTTCAGAGTCTCGGCGCCGTCCTGTAGGTCGACCTCGCGGTCGCCGTACGTCGCAAGGAGCTCGTCTTTCTCCTGTGGGTACGCCTCCGCTTCCAGGTCGTCCATGAGCGGCCCAAACTCCACACCCTGTTCTCTGGTGTCGTCCTCGCTCGACATACCTGAACCAACGCCGGGACGCACAAAGGAGTTACGTCGATATCGGGAGTTATCGTATTTCAGCACCTCAGATGCCCCATTTCGGCACTTCTCGGATTGCTCGATCCAGGGAAACGCGGGCTTACCGACGGAACCCGACGAATAACTAATCCGCTATCTCGAGAACCCCGACCCATGACGGCAGTCAAGATCATCAAGGTGCTCGGTACGTCCGAGGAGTCCTGGCACGCTGCGGCGGAGGCAGCCTACGAGAACGCCGACGAAACGATCGAGAACATCCGGGGGATCGAAGTCGAGTCCTGGACTGCGGAGGCCGGCGACGACGGGATCGAGGAGTACATGGCGACCGTCGAAGTTGCGTTCCCCGTCAGTGACGAGATGCGATAACTCCGCCGGCGCTCGCGGCGGCTCGAAAACGACGGGGTCGGCGTCGACGCGCTCCTCGACAGCTTCGTCTTTCGGCCTGCAGCACCGGACCGAGGCGGTGACCGAGACCACGCTCGATTAGCTCGGCGCGAGCGGGGAGCTGTCGCCAGCGGAGTACGACGTCGTCGTCGACGTGCGCGGCGGCTGTCAGTGCGACGGCGAACCCCGCACGTAGCTAAAAGCAACCTACCTGAAGCAACTGTCAGTAAACATCCGAATAACTAATCAGGCAGGCACTGTAACACAAGTATGCGTTGTAGGAAAGGTAACAACCGAACGGGGAACGACCAATACAGCGAGGGCGCATAATGTTCGAGCAACTACTCCTCCAGCCACTGCAGTTCTCGGGAGATTTCATCTCCCTGGCTATCGTGTTCTTCGTCCTGGCACTCGTGGCGGCGGTCGTCGGTGCCCAGGGTGTCGCAGGCATCAGCATGGAGATCGCGAAGTGGCTGGTCATCATTTTCATCGTCTTCGCCGTCATCTCGCTGTTGCTGTAGGCGTCGCAGCCCACGTCGACGGGTTCCCGTCGACCGTCGCAATATACCCGATAGCGTCCGCTACACACCGAGCGAGCGCTGGGTGCTGCCGCCGTCGAGAACGAGGCGCGACCGAATACCGAACGCAATCGAAGACCGGACGCACCCGGGAGCGGAGCGCAATCATGCTGGTCGGTCACACCAGCCCGACAGCGCTCCGCCAGCGAACGCGCTCCGGTACCCAGGCACGTGCAGCGAGTCCGGCCTGCGACTGCGAAGCGTAAGCAGCCGTTGTCCTGCGGCCGAAAACCCCGGGGGTTTATTATACGATACGCCTACCGATCAGTACGATCGGAGTATGCAGGGGATCGCACTCGTCGGGGCCGGGCTGGCACTCCTCGCCACGCTAGGAATCGGACTGGTCGCACACGAACTCACACACGCAGCGGTGCTGCACGCGTTCGGCGTGGCGTACGACGTCCGCTGGTTCCCGGGGCGGGCTGCGGACGGCAGCCTGAACGCGGGGGTATCGAGCGCGTGGGCGACGGTCACACCCCGACGGATCCCGCCCGGGATGTCGGCGTGGACACTCCGGCTCTCGGCGGTCGCGCCGCTGGCGCTCGCGGCGCCGTTCCTCCTGGTCCCGGCGGGCGTCCTGCCGGATCCGCTGGCCGGACCTGCCCCGATGGTCGCGGCGACCGTCGCCTGGCTCGGCTGTGCCCTCCCCAGCCCGCGTGATTTCTCGCTGTTCTGGCGCGCCGACCAGGTCGTCGCGAACCCGCAAAGTTGTAAGGACGGACAGTAATCGACGGCCTCGAGCCGCACGGTGCCTGCCACTCGCAGGCGTCGCCACCGCTCACTGTCGGTGTCAACTGCGTCACACGCTGGAAAACAACGGGTTGGAACCGCGCTGTCCGTCCCCGTCAGAACTGACCGACGGACGACTGCATTCCGCCCATCGACTGGCCTCCACCCACCTGTTGGCTGCTGCCCGTCCGGCCGCCGGCCACCCCGCCACCGCCAAACGAGGAGAGCAGCTGCCGGGTCGACTGCACCGCGCGGTCGAGCACCTGCGCGCAGTCCTGGCAGTGCGCGTGGCTGTGCTGGGCACACTCGTCGCGGCACGCTTCGGCGGCCGAGACGAACAGTTCTGCGGCATCCAGGCTGAACATCGAGTCCCGGGCGCCGAGTTCGAGGTTGAGCGCACCGATCTCCGTCACGTCCTCGCAGAGCCGGACGCACGTCGCCATGCCCGGGCCCTCGTCGAGGCACTGGTCGGCACACCACTCACAGACCTTGACCGCCTCGGTGATGTCGAACAGGGCCATCTGCATCTCGTTCGTGACTCCCTCCTCGAACCGGAGTCCCATGGGCATCCCCTGCTGGGTCGCCCCCGGCGGCGTGCCCTGTGTCGCGCCCGTCGGCTGCTGTCCGCCGATCGCGGTCGGTTGACTCGCCTGTTCCGATGCGCCGTACTGTCGTTGTTGTCTCATCGTGAGTTCTCTATCCGTTGAATATAGTTACTGGTGCGGTACAACGACCGGGCGTCAACAAGTAGTCGTCGCTGGACGGCTCTCCACTCGGACCGCCCGGAGAGACGGGTCAGCGGTCGTCACGCGAGGTGAACTGTCCCGTTTCGGGGTCCCGAGGCTGGCCACCCCGGTCGTTCTCACTTCCCTGTTTCTGCTGGCCCCTCTGGCGTTCGTCCTGCCGGCTGCTGTAGCTCTGTCTGCCCTGCTGGGCGCCGTGACTCTGCTGGTGCTGTCCCTGCTGGCCGCTCGACCAGTTCGACTGTCTGTAGTGCTGCTCGGGACCGCCGCCCAGCTGTCCCTGCCGACCCTGGCCTTGGCCCTGTTGCTGGCCCCGCTGGCTCTGCTGACCGAAGCCACCCTGCTGCTGGCCACGGTGCTGGCCCTGTTGTCCCTGTTGCTGACGGCGCTGACCTTGTTGTTGGCCCTGCTGCTGGCGGCGCTGGCCTTGTTGCTGGCCCCGCTGGCCCTGCTGGCCGAACCCACCCTGGCCTTGGCCTTGTTGCTGGCGGCGCTGGCTTTGTTGCTGGCGGCGCTGACCCTGTTGCTGGCGGGCGTATTGCTGTTGGCCCTGGTGGTGCAGGCTGCCCGACTGCTGGCCCCCCTGCTGGCCCTGCTGTCTCTGTTGCCCGCTGAACTGGCCCTGCTGGCCCGTCTGTCGATGCTGCCCGCGCTGTTGGCCGTAACCCTGGTTGCGTTGACTCATGGTTGTCCGGGGCGTGCGGACTGTCTCCCCCAGGTGCACGCCCACTCTCAGGTAGCGCCTCTAGCCCCTTGTACCGGGGTCCCTGGTTTCAATTTCCGAACTTCGGGACGGGCCCTCGCCACACCGGACGGCGGGCCACAGCGGGGCTCCTGACCGGTCCCGGTCGGCCGGAACGCCAGCGCGGAGGTGGCGTGAGCCCGGACCGGGGTGGGGCAAACGGCACCCCGGTTCCGG
>PXRK01000045.1 GCA_003021015.1 Halobacteriales archaeon QS_4_66_20
GTTCCCCCACCTTTCTGGAGATAATCTGTTGCTCCGGCTGAGATCGCATCGCTTGCCACTTCCTCGGACCCTTTTCCAGTAAAAAGGATAAACGGTAGCTCGGGAAACTCGTCCCGTACTGCCTCCAAAAAATCAATCCCGTTCTTGCCCGGCATATCATAATCACTGATAATACAGTCAACGCCTGCATCTCTATCAAGACGGTCGAGTGCATCACCGGCGCTTGTCTTCTGTATCACCTCGAACTCCTCATTTTCGCGTTCAAGAAATGTCGCAACCAAGTCCCCAAAATCCGGGTCGTCGTCTACGTGGAGGATTTGGATTGAGTTTGACATACGCGAGTAATGTGTGTATGCGTTCTTCATAGCAGTATCGGTGCAGGTGGTTCCAGAAGTCATACTGAGGGGCAGAAGTCAGCGCCGTCAGTCGTACATCAAGCCGAGAATGTTCCCTGTGGGTATGACCGTGAATGGGCGTCGGACGTGCTTGGTGACGCCCAAGATGAGTTGCTAGACCAACTGGACTTAGAAGTTCAGACCATCTCGGACGTGATTGAGGGAGGAACCGTGGTCGAATACTGTCCCGAGTGTTTTCCGGAGCTCACCAGTTGGTCTCCGGAATAGATTTCAACCGCAGGAAAAACTGGCAGACTGCAAAGCTTAAGAGCTCGCCTTCTGTGTTGATACTGACCATGGGTCCCCATCGTGTCCCCGTAACTTCTATGATGCGCCAAATGTTCGGCTAACCTCGCCGAAGATCTGCTGACCGTTCGCCGATCGATTTATTGAAGCGGCAGACATCGGAATCCGTAACCGATTTTCGGGAGCCACGTTGAGAGGGAGACGCGCGAGGGTGGCTGAGCCAGGCCAAAGGCGGCGGGCTTAAGACCCGCTCCCGTAGGGGTCCCTGGGTTCGAATCCCAGCCCTCGCATTCTCCGGCTCGAACGAACGTGAGAGCCGTGAGAATCGTGCTGGGATTCGAATCACGGCAGACCGAGCAAAGCGAGGTCTGGCATCGGGTTCGAATCCCAGCCCTCGCATGAAGGGCGCGAGCGAAGCGAGCGCCCGGGAACGTGAGCGGCGAAGCCGCGAACCACCCGCGACGGGTCCGGGCGTGCGACGTTGCCCGTCGAAGTCAGGCATCTTTTGCACTCGGAGACCCACGATGGCAGTAATGAGCAGCAACGTTCCGGACGGCGTCGCGTCGGCGTTCCAGGCACACGACGCCTACGAGGCCACGGACGGGGGGTACGCACTGACGACGACCACGTTCGAGACGACAGTGACGGCGACGGCGGACGGCGATTCGGTGCAGTACGCGGTGACCGTGCTCGTTCCCACGCTGGATGCGGCGACAGTCGAGGAGATCGGCGACGTGCTCGCGGAGAGCTGGGAGGGGACGCTGACCCGCAGACTCGAGGAAGCGCCGAAAGCGACGCGGGCACGCGTCGACCTCGACGCGTTCAGCGTAGTCGAGGAGGGCGACGAGCTACGGATCGAGTACACATTCACCTGGAGCAACCCGACGAAGGCCGTCGAGATCGCGAAAACATTCGCCGAGTACGTCGAGGGGACCTACGTCGAGGGGATCGTTCCCGGCTACGAGTACGAATCCCCTGTCTCCTCGCTCATCTCCGAGGCGAGCCAGGCCGGCGAGGGCGGCACGCCCCTGTGAGCGAGGCCAGCGTGACGACGCCGCTGTGAGCGTGAGCGAGGCTAGCGCGACGACGCCGCTGTGAGCGAGGCCAGCGCGACGACGCCGCTGTCAGCGGGACCGCCGGGACCAGATCACAAGCGATAAGCGGCCGGCGTAGTTCTCCTGTCTCCATGGACGCCAGCGACACGGCGACAGGTGGCGGGGCACCGGACCTCGACCTCGGGTTCACGCTCGGGCTGGACCTGCCGTTCGAGGAAACGGTCGCCTGGGCCGGTGAGGCGGGGTTCGACTTCGTGGAGCTCCTGCTCGATGGCCCCTACGCCCGCGAGCGGATCGCCGGAGACGCGCCGGCGATGCAGGAGACGCTCGCCGACGCCGGCGTCGACGTCGCCGTCCACCTCCCGTTCGCGATCGATCCCGGCTCGCCGTTCACGCCCGTCCGGGAGGGGGTCGTCGCGGAGTTCGAGGCAGGGATGGACCTCGCCGCGGACCTCGGGGCGGAGCTCGTCGTCTTCCACCCTTCCTCCGACGCCTGGGAGCTGGGGTGGACCGAGGGGGAGTGTCGCGAGTTCGTCCACGCGGCGCTGGACGACCTCGTTCCAGCGGCCCACGGGCGGGGGCTTACACCCTGTCTCGAAAACATCGTCTCGACGTACTACGACGCGACGGCGTTTCCGGAACTGCTCGAGCGGTACCCCGACGCGTCGATGACGTTCAACACCAGCCACGCCCTGCTCGCCGGCCTCTCCGAGGCGGAGATGGCGACGTTCTGTCGCGAGCACGCCGGACGGATCGACCACCTCCACGTCGTCGACACCCGCACGGGCGACGAACACCTGCCGGTGGGCATGGGGAACATCGACTTCGAGCCGGTACTGGCGGCGCTGGGGGCGGTCGACTGGCGCGGGACGGCGACGCTGGAGGTCGGGACTGAGGACTACGACACGATCGCGCTCGGAAAACGAAACCTCGAGGAGCTGCTCGCAGGGGTCGCGTCGAGGACGGATGCGGCGTGAGCCGGCCTAGTCCATCGCGATGTAGGTTTGCGTGCCGCCGACGCCGCCGATCGACTGGATCTCCGACGCGGCGATATCCTTGACTGCGGCGGGGGTGTCGACGTTCGCCACCGCGATGATGTCGACGTCGCCGGCGACGATGTGCGCCCGCTCGACCCCGTCGATTTCCGCGATCTCCACTTTGAGTCTGTCCGCCTCGCCGGTGTGCGCTTTGACCATGACGTATGCTTTGACCATTAGGGACACCTCCACTGTCGCTCGATGGACGCCCTGACGGCGCGACCTGTGTGCACGTCAGGCTCCCCCCGCGGTCGCCCGCCCGGTTTCGCCGACGATGAGGCTGCGAACGTCGTCGAGCTTCTCCGAATCGGAGAGGACGACGAGGTGATCGCCCAGGTCCAGCGTCTCGTCGGGCGTGGGGAGCATCAGCCGGGCCCCTTCCTTGCCGAACGCGAGGAGGCGGGTCCGTGCCGGCAGTTCGAGCTCGCTGAGCGAGTACCCCTTCATCGGCGAGGACTCGGTGATCGTCAGCTCGACGAGCTGGAGGTTCTGCTCGACGTCGGCGATGGCGTGGATGTTCCCGCCGACCAGCGCGTTCTTCGCGACCAGCGCGCCGAGCCGTTCGGGGTAGATCACCTCGTCGACCTCGTCGGCGTACTCCCGGTAGATCTCCTCGCGGTAGTCCTCGTCGATGCGCATGACCGTCCGGCAGCCGTGCTGTTTGGCGATCATGCACGCCGCGAAGTTAATGTTGAGGTCACCGGTCAGCGCGCCGAACGCGTCGGCAGAGGCGATGTCCGCCTGCTTGAGTACCGACTCCCGCGAGCCGTCACCCTCGACCACCTCGAACTCTTCCTCGCGAGCCCGCGCGACGCCCTCCGGGTCCGGCTCGACGAGCACGACCTCGTGGTCGCTCTCCTTGATCGCGCGTGCGGTCCGGAGGCCGACCCGGCCCGCACCGACAATGACGAATCGCATACCTGCTACTACGTCGAGGTGTGGAATAAAGCTATCCTCGGCTGGGAGGAGCGACCGGGCGCGTGGGGCGCCGGGGCCCGGCCGATCGCTACCCCGGTCCGGGGGCGACCGCCACGTCCCGCAATTATAAGAGCCGAACCCGGGCTGCAGCCGGGTGGCGTCCGGGCGGGCGAGGATTGCGCGTCCGGCCAACCTTTATCACCCAGAACGCAGCAGAGCCAGCCATGGGGACACAGATACTGGCGTACGTCGGTGCGGCCGGCGGGGTCGGGACAACGCGGCTGGCCGTCGAGTGCGGCGCGACGCTGGCCCGGACCGGGCGGGACGTAGCTGTCTTCGACGCGGCGTTCGAAACCCAGGGGCTGGCTGCTCACGTACAGGGCGGGATCGATCCCGACGTGACGACGCTCGTCACCGAGGAGGTGCCGCTGGACGCGGCGCTGTACGACCACACGGCAGACCTGCCGGGGCGGCTGGCGCTGTGTCCGGCGCGGGCGCCGTTCGAGCGGCTGGCGCGGGCGAAGACCGCCGGCGCTGCCCGGCAGTTCGAGCGACAGCTGGCGGCCGCGTCGCTGTCCCACGACGTCGTGCTCGTCGACACGCCGCCGCTCGGGACGAACCAGGCGCTGGCCGCTGTCAACGCCGCAGACCGGATCGCTGTCGTGACGGTCGACAGCCGCCGCGGCCGCGACGCGCTCGCTCGGACGCAGGAACGGCTCGACGACGTCGGTACGACGGCCGACGCCGTGATCGCGAACCGGTCTGACGGCTCGCTGGAGGCCGCCGACGGAGCCGTCCCGACGAGCGACGTCCGCAACCCGGGGGACTGCCCGGCGTGCGTGCCGCCCGACGAGTCGTTCGCGCCGGCGGTCGCCGCGGCCGCCGAACGTGCCCTGGGGATGGAACTCGACGCCGAGCATGGCGGGGAGAGCCGAATCGGCGGGCTGCTGGGCTGATACGGTCGTTCGTGAATCCTCCGACCCACGGACGCCGCGCTCAGGCGGGATTGGAGGACTGCTCGGCGCTCGCAGGAGTGTCGAAAAACCGGCGGTTGCGGAGGAAGAAGCCGTACAGGCCGGAGAACAACGACGGGACGGAGACGGCGACCTCGACGCCGTCGACCGACAGCGGCCCGAGCGTCGCGGGCAGGCTCTCGAGGCCGATGACCTCCAGCCCCGTCGCCGCGGCTGCCGTCACGACGGCGGCAACGACGAAGACGTACGCGCCGTCGAGCAGGATGCGCGGGCCGCCGAGCGCGCGGTACCCGGCGTAGTCCGTCGAGTCGAACAGGAAAAAGACCGCCACGAGCATCACTGCGAGGCCGCCGTTGTCGATGGCGGTGACCGCCCGGTCGCCGGCGTCGGCCGCCTCCTGGAGGGTGCCGACCACGACGGCGGTCGCGAGCGTGATCGCCACGACGACGACCACCACCGGGCCGAGTGCCTCGCGGTTCATCGGTCTACTGGGTGTTCGGGCCGTCGTCCGCCGCGCTGTCGGTGTCGGACTGGCTCTGTGCCGGGCCGCCCGCGCCCGGCCCCCCTGCCGGCCCGCCGTGTGCAGCGCCAGGGTTGCCGCCGTGCTCGGCCTCGGGGCCACCACCCAGCGGCGCGCCCGACAGGATTTCGGCGCCCTCCGGGGAGAGGTCTGGCAGGATGTCGCTCCTGGTCACCTTGCTGATCTCGTCGATGTTGCCCGCCAGTACCTTCAGCGCGTCCTGGGGGTTCGGGTAGACGAGCATGTACCCGTTCTCACCCATCGTGATCAGCTGGGTGTCGCTGACGGCGACGCCCTCGTTCTGGATGGTCGCCGCGACCGCCGGCAGCGCCGTCGGCCGTCCGTCGTCGCCCTCGTCCTCCTTGACTTTCCGGATGTGGACGTCCTCGAGGTCGATCACGTCCTTGTGCTCTTTGACCACCTCGGCGCACGCGACCAGGTCCCGGGTGACCGCCGTCTTGTGCTCGTTCTCGTGTTCGCCCCTGAGACAGTGGTAGCAAACGCGTAGTTCGATCCGCATTGGCGGATATTTGGGCTGTGCGCGAAAGAGCGTTCCGTTCTCTAGTGGTGAGTGTGTGAGGAATTCTCTGTCCCGACGTCGCTCGTTCATGGCGACTACCGGCCCGGCAACATCCTCTTGGCGGGGGCGGACCGTGTCGATGCCGATCAGGCGACCGGGATGTCCTGCTCGGCTTCGAGCAGTTCGTGATAGCGATTGCGGATCGTCACCTCGGAGATGTCGGCGACTTCGCTGACCGCCGCCTGGGTGGTCTTCTCGTTGGTGAGCAGCGCGGCGGCGTACACCGCGGCGGCCGCGAGGCCAACCGGCGACTTGCCGGAGTGGACACCCTGCTCTTTGGCGTTCTGGAGCAGCTGCCGGGCGCGCATCTCCGCCTCCTCTGACAGCTCCAGCGAGGAGGCGAACCGGGGCACGTAGCTCTCGGGGTCGGCCGGCTTCACTTCGAGGCCGAGCTCCCGGACCACGTACCGGTAGGTGCGAGCGATCTCGCTTTTCTCGACGCGCGAGACCTCGGTGATCTCGTCGAGCGAGCGCGGGACGCCGGCCTGGCGCGCGGCGGCGTA
This sequence comes from Halobacteriales archaeon QS_4_66_20, assembly GCA_003021015.1. Classification (GTDB taxonomy): domain Archaea; phylum Halobacteriota; class Halobacteria; order Halobacteriales; family Haloarculaceae; genus Halovenus. The sequence goes on from PXRK01000045.1 coordinate 6,229, forward strand.
CACCGACGCCGTCGAGACGCCCTCGATCGAGCGGCCCGGCAGCAGGTTCTCGTCGAGGGCGCGGCGGTAGATCACCGAGGCGGTCTCGCGGACGTTTTCGGGCAGGCCCAGCGCGGAGGCCATCCGGTCGATCTCGCCAAGCGCCTGCTTGAGGTTGCGTTCCTTGGAGTCGCGGGTCCGGAACCGCTCGTTCCACTTGCGCAGGCGCTGCATCTTCTTGCGCTGCTTGGCGCCCAGCGCGTTGCCGTAGGCGTCCTTGTCGCGCCAGTCGATGTTGGTCGACAGCCCCTTGTCGTGCATCATGTTCGTCGTCGGCGCACCCACGCGTGACTTCTGGTCTTTCTCTTGGGCGTCGAAGGCGCGCCACTCGGGCCCGCGGTCGACCGAGTCCTCCTCGACGACCAGGCCACACTCGGTACAGACAGTCTCGCCGTGCTCGTCGTCAACGATCAGCTTCCCGCTGCACTCGGGACAGTCCATCGACTGCTCTTCGCGTTCCTCGGTCTGTTCGCCCTCCTGTACTCGCGTTCTTGTGTTCGAGTCACTCATATATTGGAATGTCCTCTCCGGGAGGTTTCTCCCCGTAAAAACCCCGGGCTGTTAGCTAAACAAACGTTAGTCCGAAAAGCACTTAAACCTTTCGCTATCTGGGCTATGACACCCGTTTGACGCGCCGTATCGCCGGAATTTGGTAACCGAATATATACTCTTAAGTATGAGCATCGTTCACATGCGGGCGGAATTTCGGGCCGCTGAGCGCCCACAGCGGCTGTTGTGCGTTCACTCGGCCACGAGTGAAACCATTCAGTACCATTCAATGGCAACTGACGGTGGGCTATGACCTCGGTACTGCGTCAATCCTGGAGTGCAGTGTCGGCCTCGCGGCCCTCCTCGACGGCGGTCGTCAGCGAGACGTTGAGGACCATCATCGCGGCGAGGCCGCCCAGTACCGTGACGGCGTTTTTGATCGCGTGGTCGACGATGGCGACCGAGAGCGCGGTCACGGCGCCGACGGGCGTCAGCGCGACCATCAGCAGCGTGAACGCCCCCTCGTAGAGGCCGATGCCGCCGGGCGACAGCGGGAGCACTTTCGCGAGGTTCCCGACGCTGACGGCGAAAAAGCCCGCGCCGACGAGAAGTCCGGGCGCCATCTCGACGCCGAAGGCGAGCAACACGACGATGGCGACGAGCACGTCGATGGTCCAGATGAGGAGGCTGCCGAGGCCGACCCGGAGGAACGCCCGGCGGTCCCGGGCGACGGTCTGGACGTCGCCGGCAAACTGCTCGACGACGCCCGCGACGGTGTCGGCGTACCGGTCGCTGCTGAGCCGGCCGACGACTCGCCGGACGTAGTTGGTCTCCGAGCGCGCCGTGTAGACGATTATCGCCACGGCGCACAGCGCCGCCAGGCCGACGCCGGTGGCGACGAACAGCGCCGTCCGGCCGCTCTGTGCTTCGCTGCCCTCGACTGGCTGGCCGGTCAGCGCCGCTTCGAGTTCGGCCGTCGACCCCGTCGCTGCGAGGCCGAGCAGGACTATCCCCGCCAGGAACGTGATCGTCAGCAGGTCGTACACCCGTTCGACGGCCAGCGACGCCACGCCCGAGGGGTAGGGGATCCCCCGGCGTGCCTTCACGATGTACGCACGGACGGCATCGCCGGCCCGGGCCGGGAACACGAGGTTGCCGGTCTGGCTGATGAACACCGCCCCCGTGAGGAACGCCCAGTCAGTCCGGAAGCCGATGGAGTCGAGGATGTCCCGGTAGCGCAGCCCCCGTAACGGCCACGAGAGCAGGTAGACGACGGCCGCGAGCCCGACCAGCAGTGGGTCGGCGCCGGCCATGCTGTCGAGGACGGCCGACGGATCGAGGTAGACGGTCATCAACAGCACTGCGAGGACGATCAGCAGGCTCCCCGCCGCGAGGCTCGTCCGGCGGGTCACGCGCGGGCTGACCGACAGCTGCCAGAACGTCCGTACGATCTGGCTCCCCATCCCGAACACGTCCCGGACGAGGTCGACTTTCGAGTCGCCTTTCGGCGTCCAGGCGACGGGGAGCTCCGCGACGCGGTAGCCGGCCCGCTGGGCGCGCACCAGCAGCTCGGTGTCCCAGAACCAGTGGTCGTCCTCCACCTCCTCCAGCAGCGCGAACAGCACCTCCCGGTCGAACGCCTTGAACCCGCACTGGTGATCGCGCACCTCCGAGCCCAACAGCAGGCGGACCAAGGCGTTGTACCCCCGGCTCGGCACGTCGCGTTTCGCCGGCCGGTCGGCGTCACTGCCAGCCAGCAGCCGCGACCCAGTCGCGACGTCTGCCTCCCCCGAGCGGACGTGCTCGATGAGTTCCTCCAGGTGTGCCATGTCCGTCGCCAGGTCGGTGTCGAAGTACACGAGCGTCCCCCCGCGGGCCTGCCGGAACGCGAACTCCAGGGCGCCGCCCCGCCCCAGGCGCTCGTCGCTGTGGAGGTGCCTGACTGCCCCGTGCTCGGCCGCGAGTTCGTCCGCGATTTCGGGGGTCCGGTCGTCGCAGCCGTCTTCGGCGACGATCACCTCGTAGCTCCCCGCGGGGAGAAACGAGTCGAGGTGTTCGAGCGTCACGCGCACCGTCTCGGCCAGCGTCGCCTCCTCGTCGTAGGCGGGCAGGACGACGCTCACCTCGACGGACGCTCCCATTGTGTGCAGGTGATTTGCTGCGAGTAAGAACCTTCTGGATCGGAGAATCGACGGCCGCGACGGAGCCAGGGCGAGTAGCTGCTCGTCCCCCGTTACAGGTCCAGCGCGAGTAGCTGCTCGTCCCCCGCTACAGGTCCAGCGCGAGTAACTGCTCGTCCGTGGCGGCGTAGACGCGATCCACAACGAGGAAGTCCCGCAGCGATCCGACGGGGCTCTCCGCGACGACCTCCCCGTTCCCGTCGAGCCGATAGACGCCCCCGTCGGTGCCGGCGTAGACGCCGTCGTCGGCCGGGGTGAGGCACTCGATCGGGCTCCCGTCGAGGGATCGTTGCCAGCGGGTCTCCCCCGCGCTGTCGAGTGCGCGAAGCTCCCGGACGCCGACGTACGGCCCGGCGTCTCCGACGCCGACCGCGTGGCGGTCGTCGGTCCCCAGGCCCCATCGCTCCTGGCCGGTTGCCGCGTCGAGGACGGCGAACTGGAACCCGTCGCTGACGCACACCGCCCCGTCGCGGACGGCCAGGATACTGCCGCCAGTGCGGTCGCTCGTCCACTGCAGTTCGCCGTCCTCGAAGGCAGCGACCAGCGAGCGGGTCGCGGCGTAGACCTGCTCGCCGGCGTGGACCGACCGGATGCGACCCCCACCCGGCCAGGCGATCCAGCGTTCGTACCCCTCGGCTGCGTCCAGCGCGAGCAGGCGATCCTCGGTCGTCGCGCATACCACGCCGTCCCGTACGGCCGCGACGGAGACCTCGGCGCGGCCCTCGGGTGGGCTGACCTCGTGAGACCACGCCACCTCGCCGCTCTCGGCGTCGAGGCGGTAGATCCGCCTGTCGTCGCTGCCGAGGTACAGGGCGTCGCAGTGTGGCACTGGCGGCTCGTAGACGCTCCCGGTTTCAGTGACCCACTGCTCGGTCCCGTCGTCTGCGATCGCGGCCACGTACCCGCTGCCGCTGCCGATGGCGTCGTCGCCGTAGCCGACGTAGACGTCCCCGTCGACGACCGGCGTCGTGAACGAGGAGTAGCCGCCGGTTTCGCCGTACCCCCACAGGCGCTCGCCGGTCGCCGCGTCGAGTGCGACCACGCCGCCGCTGCCGTTGGCGAACCCCTCGCGGCCGTAGAGGACACCGTTTGAGACCGCCGCGATGCTGCCGCCGGTCCCGTAGCGCCACTCGGGGTCGGGCGTCCTGACCTCCTCCCCGTTCCGGTCGTCGTCTGCGTCGTCCGCGTTCCCGTTCGGATTCTCGTCGTTGTCGTCTCCGCTGCTGTCGTCGCCGACTGGTCCGCCGTCTGTCGATCCGTCGTCGCCGGAATCGGTGTCGCCGTTGTCGTCGCCAATCACACAGCCCGCCGCCCCGGCGACGAGCGCCCCGGAGACTGCGAGAAATGACCGTCGTCCCAGTTTCATGTCTCCTCGTTGTGACGGCACGGATAAACCAGTACCCGAGAGTCAAATGTGTCTTTGAGTGACTGGGCCCCGAACACCCTGCACGGGCCGATCGCGACCTGCTTCTGGCGACTCACTCCCCGCTCTCGGCCGGTGCTGTCCGGTCGGTGTCGGCGTCGATCCGGTCGAACCGCTCGACGAACCCCCGCTCGATGAGGTCCCGCGTCCCGTCCGGGCCGGTGATCGCCAGTTCGACCTCGTCGTAGGGCGGCTCGTAGGTCAGTTCGAACGTGAACGAGGAACAGCAGGCCGACTCCTTGCCGACGAAGCGACCGAGCGACTCGAGACTCCCGTCGCTGGCATCGAATGTCGCGTGGAAGCCGTCAGCAGTCAGGCGGCCCTCGCGGAAGTGCGGAACGATGTGCTCGCGGGCCCACTCGATCCGGGTCTGTTCGCCGGGTTCGGAGAGCGTGCACGCCGCCGTGTTCTCGGGCTGTTCCTGCGTAGCGGATTGATCGGACATTGCAATTTAGTGTTCGTTCTCCCAGTCTGTAAGCGTATCTCCCACGTGGGTGGGAACGTTTAAGATGGCGGGGTAGTCGGGAAGGCTGTTGCAGGTTCTGCAAGCAGCATGAAAGCTTCCTCGCAGTCGATCCGAAAAAACCCAAGTACACACCCGCCGAGAGGCAGGTATGGATCGGGAGACGACTCGGCGGGCCGTGCTGGGGGGGATCGTCGGCGCGGGCGTCGCCGGCGGGCTGCTCTCGCCGGCCAGCCAGTATCTCGAGCAGTTCGCGCCGCTCTCGGGGTCGGTGTGGGGGGCGGCACGCACCAGCCGGCAGGGGGTCGTCGAGAGCCCCTACGGGCCGGCACAACTCCGCTACGACGACGAGGGCGTCGCGGGGGTCAGCGCCGACGCGGAGCCGGCGCTGTACTACGCGGTCGGCTACGCCCAGGGCGCCGACCGCCTCTTTCAGATGGATCTCCAGCGCCGGCTGTTCCGGGGCCAGCTCTCGGCGGTCGTCGGCGACGTCACGCTCGGTTCCGACCGCTTCCACCGCCAGATGGCCTTTGCGGAAGCCGCCGAGGTGACCGCCGAACACGTCCAGGAGAGCGAAATCGGGCCGCTGCTTGCGGCGTACCGCGACGGCGTCAACGACGCGATGGACCACGAGGAGCTACCGCTGGAGTGTCAGCTGCTGGGCTACGAGCCCGACCCCTGGACGGTCGCGGACTCGGCGCTGATCGAGAAGCTGATCGCCTGGCAGCTCACGGGCAGCTTCCGGACGCTCCGGCGCGCGCTTGTCCGCGAGGAGTTCGGCGCGGAGATGGCCGACCAGCTGTTTCCCGCCCGCGTCGACCACGACACGCCGATCATTCGGGAGGGACAGGGCCCCGAGCGGTTCGGCGCGAGCCTGTTACCGCAGGCGGGTGGCGATGGCGGCAGCGGGAACGACGGCGGCGGGAATGGCGCCTCGTCGTCGGTCGAGCCCGTCGGTGGCCCGCTGCTGGCCCGGCTGAGCCGGTTCGAGCCCCCGTCGGAGCTGGGGTCGAACAGCTGGGTGATCGGCCCCGAGCACGCCGATGGCGACGCGCCGATCCTCTCGAACGACCCGCACCTCTCCCTGCAGGCGCCGCCGACGTGGTACGAGCTGCAGGTCGACGGCCCCGAGCACCGCGCCCGCGGCGTCGCGTTCCCGGGCTCGCCGTTTGTCGTCATCGGTGAGAACGACCACGGCGCCTGGGGCTTCACGAACGCCGGCGCGGATGTCATCGACTTCTACCGCTACGACCGCGACGGCGAGACGTACCGCTACGGCGACGAGCGCCGCGAGTTCGCGGTCGAGGAACAGGAGATCGAGGTCGACGGCGGCGACGACGAGACCGTCGAGGTCCGCAAATCGGTCCACGGACCGGTGATCGAGGAGTCGGGCCAGGAGGTCGGCGTCGCCTGGACCGGCCACACCGCCACCGAGACGACGGTCGCGCTGTACCGACTCAGCCACAGCGCGGGCATGGCCGACGCGCGAGCGGCGATCGAGCAGTTCGACGCGCCGACGCAGAACTTCCTGTACGCCGACCGCGACGGCAACACCCGCTATCACATGACCGGCCGGGTCCCCATCCGGACGGTGGACGGCGAGGCCGTTCACGGCGACCAGATCTTCGATGGCTCCGCCCCCGAGGGCGAGTGGGCGGGCTTCGAGCCGTTCGGCGAGTCGACCTGGGAGGGGTTCGTCCCCGTCCCGGAGAATCCTCACGTCGTCAACCCCGAGTACCTCTCGACGGCGAACCAGCGGATCGTCGACGACGACCGCCTGGGCTACTACCTGGCGGCCTCATACGCCGACGGGTACCGCGGCCGCCGGATCGCCGAGCTACTCGACGACCGGGTCGAGAGCGAAGAGCCGATCGACCTCGACTTCCTCCGGACGGTCGGCCGGGACACCTACGACGGCCGCGCGGCAGAGTTCGTCCCGGATCTGGTCGCGGCCGCGCGCGATGCCGAGGACGCTGACGAGACTCTGCGGACAGCCGCGGACCGGCTCGACGAGTGGAACTATCGGATGGACGCGGACTCGCGGGCGGCACTCGTCTTCGACCTGTGGATGGCGGAGTTCCAGGACGCTACCTTCGCAGAGGTGTTCGAGGAGTCCGAGGTCGACGACGGGTTCCGGCCGTCGCCAGCGACGATCGCTGCGCTGTCAGAGGACAGCCGCTGGTTCGGGTCGAGCGGCCGAGCGACACTGATGCGGCGGGCGCTCCGGGACGCTCTCGCGGAGATCGACGACGAGGGCCACGAGGTGTACGGCGACGTCAACCACACGGGCCACATCGGGCACCCGCTGGGGCTCGACTTTCTCGGCTACGACGCGCACCCGCGCGGCGGCACGGGCTGGACGGTGTGGAACTACGGCCGGGGCGGCCCCTGGGGCGGAAGCTGGGAGATGCAGGACGACCTCGACGGCGACCTGCTGGGGCTGTTGCCCGGCGGGAACTCCGGCCACTACTTCTCGACGCACTACGACGACCAGATCGAGCGCTGGGCGAACGGCGAGTACCGGACGCTCTCCCGGGAGATCGAGGGCGACCTGACGACGCGGTTCGTGGAGGGTGACGGATGATCGCGGTGCCACGGGAGGGTGGCCGATGACGGCACTCGGCGACGGGCTGACGCAGCTGCGCCGGACGCCGCGCTACCACTGGGCCGGGCTGCTCGTCGCCTGTGTCGTCGGGCTCGTACTGGCGAATGTCCACTGGGTTGGGCTGGTGGCCGGCGGCGCGCTCGTGGGGCTCGTCGCGACGACGCTCCGCCGGGCGCTGCTCGCGGGGCTCTGCTTCGGTGTGCTCGCGCTGGCGACCTGGGGCGCGGTTCTGCTCTGGCACGGGACGCTCGGCGGCGTGCTGGGGACTGGGCTGTTCGCCGGCCTCGGCGCCGCGGTCGCGCTTGTGGCGCCGGTGCTGGGCAGCCTGGTTCGCGGCGTGGTGTAATCCAGCATCGCCCGCAATCACGTCCGGATGTATAGCTACCCCTGCAACAGGAAAAACAGCGCGACGAGGACGCCGCCGAGGACGATCAGCGAGCCGACGAGGACGAGCGTCTCCTGGAGGACCAGCGCCGCGACGAGCGCGACGACCAGCGCGAGCGCGCCGAGGCCGAACACGAGCAGCTGCGGGCCCGGGAGCGGGCTGGACTCCTCCCGAGCGGGACGGCGCTGTGGCTGAGCGAGGGACTCGTCGACCTGGACCGAGTTCCGGGTCTCGTCGGGTTCGACGACCTTGACGTCGATCCAGCGCGTCTCGGCGCCGTAGGCGGAGGCCACCTTGAGTTTGCCGACGTGGGAGGTGCCGTCGAGGCGGTCGGTGTCGACGGTGACGCGGACGAACCGCTGGGACTCCCGTTCGACGAAGTGGTTGCTGGCGTCGATAGCCGCCACCTCCGAGAGGGGGTCGTCGAGGTGGAGGTGGAGGTGCAGCGACTCGCCGTGGTTGATCAGCCGCACGTCGAAGGAGTCGGCGGCCTGGAACGACTCGGGCACCTCCAGGGTATGCAGCTCGTCGCGGCTGATGTGCACTGGCAACTCGTCGGTCACGCTTGTGGCTGCGTAGCGAGGGTAGAAAAAGCTTCATACGGTCGTTCGTAACTATTTGGGGACTGCCTCGTCATATCGGGCGTTGGCCTGGCTGTGACGAACGAACTGTGACACCGTAGCGGTACCGAATCACGAACGACCGTATCAGGCGCCGGTACGGGACTGCGACGGGGACGGCTCGGGTGCCGTCGGGCGGCGGCTGACGTATAGCAAGCGGAAGCCCCGTCCTTCAGGGCGGGGAGGATGTCAAGGGGCTACGCTTCGGCTTCCTCGCGCATGTCCGGCGGCAGCAGGTTCGGGATGCCGTCCTCGATGGGGTAGCGCTCGCCGCACTCGGTGCAGACCAGCGACCCCGCGAGGATCTCCTCGTCGTTGCGCTCATCAACCTCCAGGTCGAGGTCGTGGTTGTCCAGGGGACAGCACAGGATGTCCATCAGGTCCTCTTTCATACCTCCTGCATGGCTGGCCTTGGGAATAGGGTTTGCGCTTGGAAACGCTGGATGCTCTGTATTCCCGCGACTCGCTGCGCACTTCGTTCACTGTAACCCGAGTCCCTAGAACGGGTATTCGAGCACAACCGACTGCTCGCGGCCCGGACCCACACCCACCACGTAGATCGGCGTCTCCAGGTCCGAACTCACGTACTCCAGGTACGCTTGAGCGTTCTCTGGCAGTGCATCGTACCCCACCGCAGCGACGTGATCCCAGTCGACCTCGGGCCAACCCTCGAACGTCCGATACATTGGCTCGCACTCCGCCCAGCGCTCGACCGTCGCAGGAATCGTCCGGAGCTTCTCACCGTCGAGGCGGTACGCGCGGGCGACCTTCACCTCGTTGAGGCCGGCCAGCGTGTCGACGTGGTTGACCGCGAGGCCGGTAAAGCCGCTGGTGCGGGTCGCGTGCCGGAGCATCGGGAGGTCGAGCCAGCCGACGCGGCGCGGGCGGCCCGTGACCGTGCCGTACTCGCCGCCCTCCTCGCGGATGTACGTCGCCAGCTCCTCCGCGCGCTCGTCGCCCTTGCCATCGTAGCCGGGCGTGTCGCCCTCGACGCCGGCGAGTTCGGTGGGCATCGGGCCGCTGCCGACCCGCGAGAGGTACGCCTTCACGACGCCGATCACCTCGCCACCGCCGACGACGCCGGGGCTGAGCCCGGAGCCGACCGCGGCGCCCCCGGCGGTGGGGTTCGAGGAGGTGACGTAGGGGTAGTTGCCGTGGTCGATGTCCAGGATCGTCCCCTGGGCGCCCTCGAACATGATCCGCTCGCCGTCGTCGAGGCGGTCGGCGAGGAACGCGCCGGCGTCGACGAGCATCCCCTCCTCCTCGAGGCGGCGGCCGTACTCGCGGTACTCCTCGAACAGCGCGTCGACGTCGAACGCCGTCTCGAGTTCGACGTCGGCCGCGTCCACCCCGGCGTCCTCGACGGCGATGCCGAACACGTCCTCGGCGAGGGCTCGCTTGAGCGGGACGACGTACTCCAGGCGCTCGCGGAGCACCTCGGGGTCGACGAGGTCGCCGACCCGGACGCCGCGGCGGCCGGCCTTGTCCTCGTAGGTCGGGCCGATGCCGCGGCCGGTCGTCCCGACCTCCTGGTCGTCCTCGCTTTTGACGGTCTCCTCGATCCCATCGAGCACGCGGTGGTAGGGAAAGATGACGTGGGCGCGGCGGGCCACCCGGACGTCGGGATCGACGCCGCGCTCGCGGAGCGCGTCGAGCTCGTCGAACAGCGTCCGGGGGTTGACGACGCAGCCGTTGCCCAAGACGTTGGTCTTGCCCCGGATGGCGCCGCTTGGCGCGAGCGAGAGCTTGTACTCCTCGCCGCCGTGGACGACGGTGTGGCCGGCGTTGTCGCCGCCCTGGTACCGGACCACGACGTCGGCGGCCTCGCCGTACAGGTCGACGATCCCGCCCTTGCCCTCGTCACCGAGCTGTGCACCGACGATTGTCACGGTCATCAGGGCTCACTTCCCGCCTCCGGGGTAAACAGATTACGGTCCGAACACGGCCCGGAGTACGCTCCGAACACGAGCGGAAGTACGGTCCGAACGATGGCCGGATGGCGTTCCGACCGTGGATCGCCTGCCGATCCCAATCCCGGGAAGAGCCGGTGGAGCCACCGTTCCCCCCCGGGAGTGCCCCACGTTCACAACGATTAAAAGGGGGCTGCTCCAACCGCTGACAATGGCGAGACGACCGCCCGAACTCCTCTGTCACCGTCCACGATCCCACAGGACACTGTAAAAACACGGCTGGCAGGACCGCTCCGGGCAGTTTCACACCGCCATGCTCCCGGACCTGTCGCCGTCGGGGCCCAAAACACAACAACTTTTAAATCTGGGCAATACTAGTTAACAATTGCCATGATAGACAGGCTTGAAAAAGAGGTCGATATGCTGGAGCGGCATCTGCAGGTATTGCAGATGGTGATCGAGAACGAACCGATCGGCATCGTGAAGATGTCAAACGAGACTGGCTACCCCCACCACAAGGTCCGCTACTCGCTGCGCGTGCTCGAGGAGGAAAACCTCATCGAGCCCTCCAGCCAGGGCGCGATCACGACCGAGGACACCCACGAGTTCGTCGAGGACCTGGACGAGAAACTCGACCACATCGTCCACAAGCTCGACGGGATGAAGATCGACGACGTCGCGGAAGTCGAAAGCTAACTTACAGTTCTGGCACCGCGAGGTGGAAGTTCTCGTTGCGGGCCTCGACGAGACAGAGGTGATACCCCTGCTTGCGCGAGAGGTTCACGAAGCTTTTGCGCTTGTCGCGGCTGAGCAGCCCGCCCTGGGTCGCCTCCTCGGCGACCTCCAGCGCTCCGGGATCGAAGAAGCTCCGGGTCACGAGGAACGCGCCGGCGAACTGCTCGGAGGTCTGTCCGACGCGCTCGGCCGCTGTGATGAGATCCTCCATCATCGTCTCCGTCGCCGCCTCCCGCGAGTCATTCAGGTTCGCCACAAGTAGCGGGTTGCCCATCCGGTCCCGGAGAATGATGTCGAACGACTCCTGGCTGCGGGTCTCCTGTCCGTCGGTCGTGTACACGACGTCGACGATGCCCGCCAGTTCCGCGCGGTCGACCAGCGGCAGGATGTCGTAGAGATTCTTCAGCTCCTTCTGGTGGCCCGTCTCCCGGATCTCGAACAGGAGTTCGCGGACGAGCCACTCGACGAACTGGTACTCGACGGTGTTCTCGAGGGACTCCTCGTAGGCCTGGGCGCCGACGGCGACCGAGTCGGCGTCGAACTGGGTGTGTTTCTCCAGCCGGAGGTTGTCGTTGACGTCCTCCCTGCGCGTGCTGGCGCCGTGGGCTTTTTCCAGTGTCGCGTCGCCTTTCGAGTGGTACCGGACGAACACGTCGGTGCCCGACAGCGCCTCCTCGCCGGTGATCCGCCGCTCGGCGTCGGTCGCCGCGCCGAGTTCTTCCTCCAGCCGGTCGAGTTCCCCCTCCAGGCGCTCCACTTCAGTCTGAAGGTCGTCGCGCTCCTCGCGGACGGCCTCGAGTTGCTCGCGCAGCTCGTCGCGCTCGGTCGTCGCCGACGCCAGTTCGTCCTCCAGCCGGCCGATCTCGGCCTCGCGCTTCTCGAGGTCCGACTCGAGCTGCTCGACGCGCTCGGGGTCGACCCCGGGTTCGGGCTGCTGTGGCTGCCCCCCGCCGCCCGCTCCCCCGGCCTGCCCGGACTGCTGGGACTGCTCGGGCTGTGACCGGTCGGGCTGCTGTTGTGCGTCGGTCCGGGATTCGGCTCGCTGCTCCCGGGTCGCTCCCCGGTCGCTCGACTCCTCGGAACGGTCGGGGTCCAGCGACGGGATCGCCCGCTGTTCGAGCCCGAGCGCCTCGTCGCTCCCGGTCGAGCCCGACCCCTCGGCGCGGTCCCGGGCCGCCTCCTGGTCCCAGTCGCCGCCCGCGTCCGCCGACCCGGCCGCTCCGGCCCCGGGCTGTGCGTCGCTCGTGGTCTCCCTGCCGGACGACCGCCCCTGCTGTCGCGTCTCTGCCCCCGACGTCCGCTCGCGCTCCGCCGGCTCGCTGGCCGGCTCCGACGGCTGCTCGCGGGGTTTGGCTGGTTGCTCCGAACTCCGGCCCTCGGTCGTCGCGTCCGAAGCCCGGCTCTCGGCCGATGCGTCCGCCGTTCGGCGCTCGGCGGTCGGTTCGGCGTCGTGTCCCGCGTCTGCCGTGCCGGCGTCGGTGGCGGTCTGCTGTGTCGCCCCGCCGGTCGATCGGCCACCCCCGGCCGGCTCGTCTCCGGCCGTCGGCTCGTCGGCGCCGGCCGTGCCGCCGGTCGGGGTCGTGTCGGTGCCGGTCGTTCCACCAGTCGCGCCGGTGTCGGCTCCTCCCGCGTCTGTACTGGTCGCAGCCCCGCTGGTCGCCCCGCCTGCACCGCCGGTCGACGGCTCTTCGGGTTCGGGAATCTCGATCGGGTCGACGTCGACGGCGTGGACCTTGTAGATACCGACCTCGTCGTCGGCAGTCTCGAACGCCTCGTCGCCGTCGATCAGGCGGCCGGCGTTGCCGACGAACCCGACGCTCATCGAGCGGCCGGCCTGGTAGACGAGGTAGTAGTCGCCGCTGAGGACGTTCTCCGACAGTTCGATGTAGCCGGTGAACCCGCCCTCGGAGAGCGTGCTGTCGACGTCGGAGATCGACGTCTTCTCCGAGTAGAACTCGTCGCGGACCTCGCCGCCGCGCTCCTGCATCACAGCGAGCAGCGGCAGCGCCGGCGACGGCGAGTCGTACATCGTCCCGTGCGCGTCCGCGAAATCCTCGATGTCGCCCTGCTGGACGCCGACGACGACGCCCTTGGTCATGGAGAGTTCGGCACCCTCGGCGCGGACGATACCGGAAAACTCGCCGTCAGCGAGGTCGTGCAGCTCGCGATAGCCGCCTGTGAACGACCGCTCTTCCCAGTCTTCGACGCGGTCGACGACGCGTGTGCTCATTGTTGTCCACAAGTCTCATGCGAAGTATATAGTTTGCGGGGGCGCGCGAGGACGATCGTTCTGTACGACTATCTTTGGCGGAAGGACTGCAGGTCACAGTTCGCGAACAACGATGATCGGCGTTCCGGACTCCTCGGCGATGTACGTACAGACGGGACCGAACAGCTGGTTCGACACCTCCGGCTGTTCGGTCTCGCCCAGCACGACCATGTGATGGTCCCGGGCAGTCGCGGCGAGCGCGGCGTTCGGGTCCTCGGCGACTTCGACCGTCACTTCGAGGTCGGCCTCCGAAAACCCCCGGTCGAGCAGCGTGTCCTCGACGTCTCGCAGCATGTCAGTCGCCGCGTCGACGGCCGCGTCGTCGGGCGTCACGTGGTACAGTTCCAGGATGAAGAGGCTGTCCGCATCGAACCCGCTCACCAGGTCGACGATCTCCGCCTGGTGCCGGCTGTCCCGGAGCGGGACCAGAATGTTGTGGACGGACTGCAGCTCCTCAGCGAGGAGGACGCCGTCGGCGCCGGTCTCCGCGGCGAGCCGGCTCTGGTACTCGCGCTCGGCGGCACCGGTAGCCCCGAACTGTAACTGGATGTCGGTCCTCGCTCCCGCGCGGCTGAACTGGGCGGCGATCTCGTAGAGGTCAGCTTCCGCGTCCGTCTCGTGATTCTCCCGCACTGCGTCGGGTGAGAGCCCGTCCGGGACTTCCCAGTAGCCGGACAGCACGAGCTTGAAGCCGCGCAACCCCGACAGGTGCATATCGTCCATCAGATACAGCTCCGGTTCCGGGAACACGACGGGGGTCAGGAGCGTTGGGTCGGACACGCGTACCGGCAGTACGCCACGACGGGAAAAATATCTACTGGAACCCGCCCTGACGGACAACAGAACGGTTGTCTCGCGGGCTGAAGACCACGAACTGTGACTTCTCGACGCTTCGCAAGAGGTTAAACAGTTCCCAGCCATACGGAAGAGCATGACAGAGGGCGATGGCGTCATTAGGGTTCGCGTCGAGGGCGCCCGAAAGCGCGACGCCGGCCGGGGTATCGCGCGGTTGCCGTCTGACATCCAGACGCGGCTGGGCGTGCTCAGCGGCGACCCGATCATCATCGAGGGCGAACGGCTCACCGTCGCGAAGGTCTGGCCCAGCGACGACGGCGGTGCGGTCGTCCGGATCGACGGCGACACCCGCGCGACGATCGGCGCGAACATCGGTGACACCGTCAGAGTGCGCAACGCGTCCGTCGAGGACGCAGTGGCGATCACCCTCCAGCCCGCCGACGAGCACGCCGACGACGCCGCCTCCGAGGAGGCGCTGCGAGTGAAGCTGCTCGACCGGCTCGTCCGGGCCGGCAAGCGGCTCCGTATCGAGGGGTACGGCCCCTACGTCGTCACCGACACCATCCCGACCGGCTCGGTCCGGATCACCGCCTCCACGTCGGTCAAACTCGAGCCAGAGGTCGCCTCCGTCGAGGAGAGTTCTACCGAGAGCGAGGCCGCCGAACCGGCCGAGGAGCCGACGACCGGCGCGACCTACGAGGACATCGGCGGCCTCGACGAGGAGCTCGATCTCGTCCGCGAGATGATCGAACTCCCGCTCTCGGAGCCGGAGCTGTTCACGCGGCTGGGGATCGACCCGCCGAAGGGGGTGTTGCTGTACGGGCCGCCGGGCACCGGGAAGACGCTGATCGCCCGCGCCGTCGCCAACGAGGTCGACGCGTACTTCGACACCATCTCCGGCCCCGAGATCGTCTCGAAGTACAAGGGTCAGTCCGAGGAGCGCCTCCGGGAGGCGTTCAACCGCGCCAGCGAGAACGCGCCGGCCATCCTGTTCATCGACGAGATCGACTCCATCGCCGGCGCGCGCGACGACGACGCCGACATGGAAAACCGCGTCGTCGCACAGCTGCTGACACTGCTAGACGGGCTGGAGAACCGCGAGGAGGTCGTCGTCATCGGCGCGACCAACCGCGTCGACGCCATCGACCCCGCGATCCGCCGGGGCGGCCGCTTCGACCGCGAGATCGAGATCGGCGTCCCCGACGAGCAGGGCCGCCGGGAGATCATCGACGTCCACACCCGCGACATGCCGCTCGCCGAGGATGTCGACCTCGACGACCTGGCCGCCCGCACACACGGGTTCGTCGGTGCCGACATCGACTCGCTGACCCGCGAGGCCGGCATGGCCGCGCTCCGGCGCCGCGAGGAGACCAGCGCCGAGGAGACGACCGTCACGACGGCGGACTTCGAGGAGGCGCTGACGGGCGTCGAGCCCTCGGCGATGCGGGAGTACGTCGCCGAGTCGCCCGAGCGGTCGTTCGCGGACGTCGGCGGCCTCGACGACACCAAGCGCCGGCTCCGGGAGGCCGTCGAGTGGCCGCTCTCGTACGGTCCGCTGTTCGACGCAGCGGCGACCGACCCGCCCAGCGGCGTCCTGCTGTACGGGCCGCCCGGCACCGGCAAGACGCTGCTGGCGGAGGCCATCGCCGGCGAGAGCGGCGTCAACTTCGTCCAGGTCGCCGGGCCGGAGGTGCTCGACCGCTACGTCGGCGAGAGCGAGGCGGCGATCCGCGAACTGTTCGAGCGGGCGCGCCAGACCGCGCCGGCGATCATCTTCCTCGACGAGATCGACGCGCTCGCGAGCAACCGCGGCGAGGGCCACGAGGTGACCGAACGGGTCGTCTCACAGCTGCTGACCGAGATGGACCGGGCCGCCAGCCACCCGAAACTGGTCGTCCTTGCGGCGACCAACCGGAAGGGGAGCATCGACCCGGCGCTGTTGCGCCCCGGACGGCTCGAACAGCACATCGAGGTGCCCAACCCCGACGAGACGGCGCGCCGGGAGATCCTTGCGGTCCACACCCGCGGGACGCCGCTCGGCGAGGACGTCGACCTCGACGAGTTGGCCGCCGAGACGGCGGGCTACTCGGGTGCGGAACTGGAGGCGCTCGTCCGCGAGGCGTCGATGCGCGCGATCCGCGAAATAGCCGCCGATATCGACCCCGAGGAAGCCGAGGCGTACGCCGAGGAGGTCACTGTCGACCGCGAACAGTTCGACGCCGCAAAACAGACGCTCGACGACCAGTAGTCGCGACGTTACCCCGAGGACTCGCCGTCGCCCCAGTCCTGGACGAACTCGGTCATGACCATGCGGCCGTGCTGTTCTTCGGCGATTATCTCCTCGTAGCCGGAGGTACCGATCTCGATGATCTCGCGTGCGCGCTCGACCGTCGCGGACGCCTCGTCGCGGAAGACGAACGCCCGCGTAGTTCGGGCCGGGTCGTCGTTCTCGTCGACCTCGTGATACGTTGCCCCGTTGATGAGAAGGTCGTCGAGGTTCTCGTGTCGCGAGAGCGTGGTCTGGAACCCTCGCGGCAGCACGTTCAGTACGTGGCCGGCCGCCTGGTCGGCGTCGATCAGCCGCTCCCCGTCGGCGTGTTTCGCGTCGATGTACGCTGCGTAGTTCGGGAGCACGAGGATCGCGTCCGGGCCGACGGCGCCTTCGCCCTGTGCGCCCTCGATGACAGTGTACTCGCGGTACTCGTCGACCTGTTCGGCGGTACCGGCTTCCTCGAACGTCTCGACGACGGTTTCGGGATCGAACTGGCCGAGGTGGATCCGCCGGTTGCGGGCGCTGTTGGGATCGCCGACGATCAGCTCTCCGGCGATGTCGGCCGCGTCGATCCCGTACGTTCTGGCGAGTTCGGCCCGGTAGGTGTCCATCGAGTCCAGCGCCTGCGCGTCCTCGGCCTCGAAGTCCTGGTAGCCGAACACCGTGACGACGCCGTCCTGGCTGCCGACCGGGTTGTCCGGCACGAGCCACTGCTTGAACCCCGCCGCACCGTCGCCGGCCAGGTCGAACGCCTCGCTGTAGTTCGACACCTCGTTTTCGCCGTTCTCGTCGTTCTCGTTCCCGTTTTCGTCACCGTTCTGTTGGCCGTTCGGGCTCTCGTCGTCGCCGTCGCCCCAGAGACAGCCGGCGAGGGCGACGGCGGTGGTGATGCCACCGTAGCGCAGGAACCGTCGTCTGGAGGGCTCGTCGCCAGTCATATCTACCAGTCCATGGATCAGGCGTCATAAGCTTCCTGTTCGGCGGACGGCCCGCGGGGTCGGCCGCGCTGTACATGCTCGACGAGGACGGGACGATGGAGTCGGGCCGGTGAGCGTGGCGGTCCGGACAGCGCCACGCTGTCAGCCGTCACCGCCGAGCGTTCGGTGTGGCCGGAACAGCAGCGCGCGTTGCCGGCTTCGACGTGAAAAGCGTCTGTACCGGCATCCGGTAGTTGGTCGTGATCCCTGTTAAAACCTCCGCAGACAAGCCAGGGAGCCGGCCTGACCTGGCTGGCGCCATTGTTTCTCTCCAGGGCACAGCCCCCGCCATTGTTTCTCTCCAGGGCACGGCCCCCGCCATTGTTTCCCTCCAGGGCACGGCCCCCACCATTGTTTCTCTCAAGGGCAGAATATCGGCAGTTGCCCACCAGTGAACGCGACACCCGAAAGAGGGCTACAGTCGCCGGTCCTCGAGTGCGGGGAACTCCTCGCGGTAGTCGGTCACCGTCTCGGGGTCGATGCGGGCGGTCACGACGCCGGGTTCGTCGCCGAGACCAGCCACAGTCGTCCCCCAGGGATCGTACACCGTCGAGCGACCTAGCAGCGTCGACTCCTCGAACGTTCCCACGCCGTTGATCGTCGCGACGTACAGCAGGTTCTCGATCGCGCGGGCCCGCGAGAGCACCCGCCAGTGTTCGACCCTGGGGTACGGCCACGCGCTGGGCACCAGCACCAGCGTCGCGCCGGTGTCGACCAGTTGCCGGTACAGCGCCGGAAACCGCAGGTCGTAGCAGGTCGTGACGCCGACCGTGAACCCGCCGTACTCGACGGTCGTCGTCGACTCGCCCGGTTCGAGCAGCTCCTGCTCGGCGGAGCCGTAGCCGAACAGGTGGTGCTTGCGGTAGACGCCGCGGCGCTCGCCGGTGTCATCGACGAACACGGCAGTGTTGGCGTACCCGTCCTCGGCCGGCGTTTCGAGGCCGTCCGCGGCCGACGCCGCCAGGTCCTCGACGATGGTGCCGGCCAGCACCGCGACCCCCAGGTCGGCGGCCAGGTCCTGGATCGCCGTGATGGTCGGCCCGTCGATCGGTTCGGCGCCTCTGGCGTAGCTGTCGAACGCGAAGTAGCCGACGTTGAAGATTTCGGGCAGTGCGACCAGGCCAGCGCCGCGGTCCGCCGCCTCCCGGATCGCCGACAGCGCCCGGTCGCGGTTCGCGTCCGTCTCGCCTCCCTCGATCTGGAGCTGTGCGAGTGCGAGTTTCATGGGTCAGTCTCCTCGAGATCTGCCCTGATCGCCGCTTCGAGGTTGTCGAGTTCGTCGCCCAGGTTCCGGCTAAAGAAGCGCTCGACCCCCGGCAGTTTCCCGTCGACGACGAACCGATTGGTCAGCCGCGTCCCGTCGGCAAGCTCCTCGAGTTCGTGCTCGCCGACGATATGTGCGACCTTCGAGCTGCCGGTGAACTCGACGTACCGGGGCGGGTCGCGCTGTCGCTCCCGGGTCTCGAACGCGACCTTCCGGTCCATGAGGGGAATCGGGAGCGTCACGTACCAGGTGGCGTGGCCGTCGTCGTGCACCTCGAAGCGCTCGACGACGCTGATCGCTCCGGCCCGTTTCGCCGGGTCGGAGATGAACGACCAGACCTGCTCGCACGATCCCGGCACCTCCACGACGCGCTCGACGCGAACGACCATACTCGCCTATTGGGTGAGAGAAGGAAAAGCGTTTAGCTGCGGGTGACCCGCCAGGTGGTCGACCGCGCACGCCCCCACTTCTCGATCTCGACTTCCTCGGCGGCTTCGTTGAGCTTCGGGAGGCGTGCGCCGACCTGCTTCGAAGAGAGCCCCAGCTGCTCGGCGATGTTCTTCGAACGGAAGTAGCTCTCACCCCGGGAGACGCTCTCCCGGAGGTACTCGAGAATCTTCCGGTCTTCCTCGCTGAGCTCTGTCATTGTACGCACGTTTGAACGCGATAGTCTTAACTCTTTCATAGTGATTATTGTGACTGTTTACCGGGTCGACCGCACGCGATCGTGCGGTCGATCCCGTAACGACTCACAATAATCACCATCAGGCTGTTCTCGAGCGCGATACGCTACCGCTCGTAGATGTGGATCGCGGCGACGGCGATGCCCGCCGCGAGCAGCGCCACGGCCAGCGAGACGCCCGACAGCAGCTGCATCGTCTCGGCCTCCTCGGCCAGCGCCGAGATGTAGGCGGTGCCGGCCACCGCGATCGCCGCGAGCACCGCGACCAGGCCCAGCAGCAGCCCGAGACCGATGCCCATGTCCGACCCGGCTGTCGTCTCTGCCATACCGGCCCTTTGCCGGGTTCCCCCTTAATCGCCACGGTCCCGGCGGGTTCCGTTCCGAAACTGCATTCCTCGGCGTGAGAACTGCATGCTTGCGGGCGAATCACTTTATCGAGATGTGGTCCGACTCCTCGTTGAGCGCGAGGTTCGTCGATATTTCGGCGTTTCGCACCGCGTACTGGGCAGTTTCCCCGAGGCTGACCAGCACCTCACGGATCTGGAGCAGCTGTTCGTTGTCCAGCTCGGGGAGGTTCGCGAGGATCTGCTGCTGGCGGGCGTCGCTGTCGGCGAACCGCTTGCGGGCCTCGATCGCGGTGTCGTAGTCGCGCTCGACGGCCGACTCGATCGCCAGCTCGGAGATCTCGTCGACGTCGTCGGTGAACTCCCGGATCTGGCGCATCGTGCTCTGCTCGACGTTCAGCGCGTGCCCGTCGGCCTCCAGCACGATCTCCGCGATGTCCTCGGCGCTGTCGGCGGTTAGTTCGAGGTTCTTCGCGATCGAGCGGTAGCCGATCAGCGGGAAGCCGTCGGTCAGCCCGACCTGGTGGGCGAGGTTCGGGTTCTGGTAGGCTGTAAACAGCAGGCGCAACAGCAACACGAAGATCTTGTTGGCCTGCCGTTCGCGGTTGAGCGCCCGCTGTGCCAGATCGGGGTTGTTGTGCGCCAGCGCCTTCACCGCCTCGTTGCGCATCGTGCTGCCGGTCGATTCCAGCCGCTCGAGCAGATTGTTCAGCGTGAAATCCACCGGGTCGACCGAACAGCGGATCGCGATGCTGTCCGGCGTCTCCTCGATGACTCCCAGCCCCATCAGCTGCGTCTCGGCGTTGTACACCGCGTTGATGTGTGTACTCTCCAGCGTCTCACCCTCGCCAGCCTCGACGTGGATGATCCGCCGGCCGAGTACGTACTGGGCGACGATCGCCCGCTCGACGGCGTCCGCGTCGAGGTCGGTGGTGTTGACGACCGCTTCGCTCTCCTCGGTCTGAACCGATTCGGGCATCACCGTCAGCATCCCCTTGCTCCCCAGCCGGAGCGATACCTCGTCGCCCTTTTCGACCTCGTACTCCTGTGCCCATTCCGCCGGCAGCGTCATTGCGAGCGTCGACGGCCCGAGCCGCTGCACTTTCCGCGTTTCCATAGAACCTTTACGTTCTTCCCAGTACCTTAATCTTATCAATACGTCCTAGACCAAAGTTGATGATATTTGGTCGTCACGTGTTACCACGACAGTCGACAGCCGTTTGTGGGCGAAAACGGCAGCCGCGCCGTGTACCCCCGCTGTTCTCCGGTCGCCCTTGAGACGCCGATTCCAGTCTGTAAATCCGTTTTACCGTGGCATCACGGGATCATTTACGCGAGGCGAACAGCGAGAGTCGTGACAGCTGACGAGTATATAAGGTCGCCGACCAGCTGGAAGCACTGCACCGGATTTTTGTCGCTTCAGTCCAACCGACAACCATGAGCATTCGGGACAAATTGGGCGCCGTGACGAGCAAACTCCGCTCGATCCTGTTTCCTGCCTTCTCGATCCCACAGAGTCGCGGGCCCGTCGGCGAGCTCGATCCCGACGACTGGCCCGACGACCTCGGGGAGCGCGAGCAGGACGAGGAGTGACCGCGTCTGCGGGCCGTCCTGGGGGAATACTCCCATCTCGCTCCTTCTCGTCTCCCGCATCTGTCCGTCGAGATGAGTTTGGCAACGGCACCAACGGGCGACAGAGTCACCAAAACGACACGCAAATACGGCCACAGACCAACCCCCAGACATGTCCACCGCCACGGCGCCGGAACCGATCAGGGAGCACGTCACCGCGGTGACCGCCGTGCTGACAGTCGTCGGCTACGGGCTGGTCGCGGCGACGTTCGGCGGGCTAGTGCCGATTTTCCCCGACATCGGCGAACAGGGCGTCAACCTCCTGGGGCACGCCATCGCCGTCGTCAACACGGCTGCGACGATCACGCTCGTGCTCGGCTGGCGTGCGATCCGACGGGGCGACGTGCGAACGCACCGCAGGTACATGATCACCTCGTTCGCCCTCATCCTGCTCTTTTTGCTGTTGTACCTGCCGAAAGTCGGTGGCGGCGGCGAGAAGCGGTTCGTGCTGTCGGCCTCCTACGCGTTCGTTCCGACGTGGGAGTGGATCCGCCCCGCCTACCTCGCGATGCTCGCGATCCACATCCTGCTGTCGGTGCTGGCGATGCCCGTCGTGCTGTACGCGCTCATGCTCGGGCTGACCCACACGCCTGCCGAGCTGCGCGAGAGCATCCACCCCCGGGTCGGTCGGATCGCCGCCGTCTCCTGGATCCTCAGCCTCGTCCTCGGCGTGTTGACCTACCTGCTGCTCAATCATCTGTACGCCTACGAGTTTTCGGCTGTCTGAACTGGTGGAGACGCGAGCTGCAGTGTTGATCGCATCTGTAGTTCTCGTGACGAGGAAAGCCCTCGGCGCGCTCGCGGATCACGCTGAGCGGGATATCCTCGGTCGCTTCGCTCCCTCGGATAGGGCCCGCTCAGCGACCGCGACCGCGTCTCGCCCTTTCAGTCCGCCAGGGACAATGTTTGCTGCGTCGGCAGCAACACCTCGATTGTGGCGTCGGGAGAAACGCGGCGATGAGAAGTGCAAGAGGGACAACTCCGGTGGCATCCTCGTAGCGGATCGGCAGGTCCATTAGCCGGCACGCGCTGGGTCCGGGTATGGACACGGATCGGCTCATCGAACTGCTGCGGGCGGCCGACGCCGTCCGGTTCGGCGAGTTCGAACTCTCCCACGGCGGGACGAGCAGCTACTACGTCGACAAGTACGTCTTCGAGACGGACCCCGCGTGCCTGGAGGCGATCGCGGCGGCGTTCGCCAAGCGGATCGACGACGAGACGCTGGCGGGGGTCGCGCTGGGGGCGGTCCCGCTGGTCGCGGTCACCAGCACCGTCGCCGGGCGGCCGTACGTGATCGTCCGCAAGGCGGCCAAGGAGTACGGCACCGGCAACCGCATCGAAGGCAGTTTCGAGCCCGGCGAGGAGGTCGTCGTACTGGAGGACATCGCGACCACCGGGCAGAGCGCTATCGACGCCGTCGAGGCGCTGCGCGAGGCGGGTGCGACCGTCGAGCGGGTGCTGGTAGTCGTCGACCGCGAGGAGGGTGCCGCCGAGAACCTCGCCGACCGCGGCGTCGACCTCCAGTCGCTCGTGACCGCCTCGGAACTGCTCGCCGACGCCGACCAGTCGGTCGAGAGGTCCTGACACGGTCGTTCGTGATTCGTTACCGCTACAGTGTCACAGTTCGTGCGTCACAGCCCGGCAAACGCCCGATATGACGAGGTAGTCCCGAAAGTACTCACGTCCGACAGTATGAGCGCCGATCCTGCGCTGGCGGCGCACATAACCGTCCGATTCTTGAGCGACCAGCCCCTACCACTGGTGATGGCAAACCTCGAACTCTACGAACTCGAAGGCTGTCCGTACTGTGCGAAAGTGAAGCGGAAACTCGACGAACTCGGACTCGAGTACGAGTCCCACATGGTGCCCGCGAGCCACAGCGAGCGCACGGAGGTCCAGGAAGTCAGCGGACAGACCGGCGTGCCGGTGCTGGTCGATACGGAGCACGGGGTCGACGGGATGCCCGAGAGCGACGACATCGTCGCGTACCTCGAGAAAACCTACGGCAGCTAACTGCCCTGGCGACGCTCGCCTTTCACGTCGGAATCGCCGTCACGGCGTTCCTCGTTGTGCACGTGAGCGCGCCCGGCAGGGCTACTCGATCCCGTCTGAACCGCGTGGCCCGAACTCCGCCTCGTAGGACTGGTAAATCTCCCAGTACTCCTCGATTTCCGCCCACGGGTTCCGGCCGCAGGGACAGTCCAGTTTCCAGCGCAGTTCGCTCTCGATGCCGACCTGTTCGGCCCGGCTCCTGTCGATCCGGTCGTGATCGAGCGGGTTCGGCTCGAGGTCGCGGTCCGATCCCGCCGTCGTCGTCTTGTAGCAGTAGGCGATCTCGCCGTGGACGTGCTCCTCCCAGCAGTCCGTCCGGCTGTGGCTTTTCAGCTGATTGCCGAGCTGGCGCGACTCCCCGATGTCCAGACAGCAGTGCAGCTCCCCGTCGACGAGACACACGACGACGTAGACGCCCCGTGCGTCGAGGGGTACCTTCGTTACGGACGTGTATGGCCCTTTGAATTCGTAACCCGCGAACTCCATGTGGGATGTAACAGCCCCGCGGCACTTAGTTATCAGGCTGGAGGCATGCCCGTCGACGGGTAGAGCGGCGTGCACTCATACTGATTGTTGTGATTATTTTCGGCACCACATCGCAATAGCGGCGGTTTCACGTCCCGAAACTGGCGTCTGAGGAATACTCGGCGGTAACGAGTCACAACAATCAGTATCACGGGCAGACAGGCGGCTACCGCGTCGGTTCGGCGCGCGGGCAGCGCCAGCGGTCAGGCGGGCTCTTCTTCGACCCGATCGTAGATGAGGTTCCGGAGGTCGGCCTGCTCCTCGATGTCCTCCATCTCCTCCTGTTCGATGATCGCGGTGCCCTCGACGGATTCGCGTTTGGCCGTGTCGACGATGTACACGGACTGGGTGCGGGTCACCTGCCCGACGGAGGACATGATCCGGGCTCGTTTCTCTGCCGTCTTCGTGAACGCCGAGTGGCCGGTGAGCATCTGCCCTTCGTCCTCGTCCTCGCTGACGGTCTTGAACGGCGCGCGGTCGGTCAGGTGGACGTCGTAGCCGACCCGGGTGAGCACCGTCACGACCGGCTCGTCGTCCGGGTCGGCCTCCGGAGCGTCGGGGAGTTCGTCTGCCTCGCGAACCGCCTCCGCGCCGTCGAGGACCGACACCGGCGACCCCAGGTCCTCGTCGAACATCTCCTCGAGCTGGGCGGCGACCTCGACGCTTGCGTCCATGCCGTCCTCGTACTTCGAGACCGTCCGCCGGGAGACACCCAGCTCCTGAGCGAGCTGGCCCAGCGACCAGTCGCGGTCCTCGCGGGCGTCCGCAAGCACCTCGCTGTCGATGTTGACGTACAGCCCGCCAGGCGCCGCGTAGATGAGCGGCGGCACGCCGTCGACGAACAGCTCCAGCGCCGTGTCGGGCGAGAACACCGGCACGCCGTGCCGGAAGTAGACGACGCCGGGGTCGAGCTCCTCGTCGCGCGTCCGCAGGCCGATTACCAGCGCCGTCGCGTGCAGGTACTCGCCGAGCCGGCGCATCTCCGCCCCCGTCTTCGCATCGAACGCGTCGATGTTTCCGAGAATCTTCAGCAGCAACACGTCGTTGCCCCGGCGTGCCGCGACGTCGAAGCTTTTCGGTCGGATCGCACACCGGTCGCTCACGACGAACCCGGCGTCCTCGAGCATTGCGGTGACGTTGGCGACCAGTGCGGACCGGGACATGACTGTTCTTGGACAGACATAGGTCGTTCGTCATATTTATACGTTGTGGCGGCTGTAAGCCCTACGTACGGTGATTTCCGGATCGTTTCCGCGTTGTGATACGTCTCCAGAAGAAACAGTGGCGGCCCGGACTGCCGTCCTGATACTGCCGGACGTGACTATGTTACTCCGAGTGATGCTCGGACTGGGGGTTTCGGTTGTCTCAGATGCTGAGCGCTATCCGGGTGGGAACGGAATCACGTCCGGCAGTATGACTCTCGAAAGCGGTTAGTACCCACCGGAGCTAGCCGGGACAGTGACTGTCATCGGTATCGACGACACGGATTCCCGCGAGCGTGGGATGTGTACGACGTACGTCGCGGCGATGCTGGCCGGCCGCATCGAGCGGGCGGGCGGGCGCGTCGAGCGAGTCCTGCTCGTTCGCCTCAACCCCGCGGTCGAGCACAAAACCCGCGGCAACGCGGCGCTGGCGATCCACTGCGATCTGACCGTCGACCGGGCGCTCGAACTCGGCACAGAGGCGCTCGACCGGGCCGAAACCGGTGACGACCGGACGAACCCCGGGCTGGTCGTCGCGTCCGGCGATCCCGACACCGTCCCGGTGGCCGTCGCGTCGTTCGCCGAGCGTGCCGTCCGGTCGCACCTCGACCGCGCGAGTGCCCGGGAGCAGTGTACCGAGGCGGGCTTCGAGACGGCGGCGCGGGGGAACGGCCGGGGGCTGATCGGCGCGCTCGCGGCGGTCGGCGCCTGGCAGGCGTTCGGGGAGTGGACCTACGAGCACATCGCCTACCGCGAGCGCGAGCGCTGGGGGACCAGGCGGACCGTCGACCGCGACTCCGTGTTCGCCGCTGCCGAGGCGTTGTACCCCGCGGTGTGGGACACCGTCGACCGCGAGGAGGGCACCGCCGTCTGCGTCCCCCGCACGCCCTGTCCGGTGCTGTACGGCATCCGCGGCGACGACCCTGAGGCAGTCAAGCGAGTCGGTGCAGACATCGCGAGCGAGCCGGTCGCCGACAGCCAACTGTTCGTGACTAACCAGGGGACCGACGCCCACCTGCAGGACGGCACGCTCGGCAAACTACCCGACGGCCACGCCTACCGCGTAACCGGCGAGGTGGTCGCGTCGCCCGACACGCGGGAAGGCGGGCACGTCTTCTTGACGCTCAGCGACGGCACCCAGACGCTGCCCGTGGCGGCGTTCGAGCCCACGAAACGCTTCCGCGACCGGGTGCGGGCGCTCCGGGTCGGCGACCGGATCACCGCCTGCGGGGAGGTGAGCGACGGCACCCTCAAGCTGGAGAAGTTCGCCGTCCGCGACCTCGTGGCGACCGAGCGGGTCACGCCGGACTGCCCCGACTGCGGCCGATCGATGGAGTCCGCCGGGCGTGACGCGGGCTATCGCTGCCGGGACTGCGGGACGTCGGCAGCGGGGAAAGTCGAGCGGCCAATCGAACGCGACCTCGAACCCGGGTGGTACGAGGTGCCGCCCTGCGCCCGCCGACACGTCGCGAAACCGCTGGTCCGCGGCGGGTTCGACGCGCCAACCCATCCCGAGCGGTAGGCGATCGACTGGTCACAGCTACCGTTATACACCCGGACGTGATTTGCCTCATAGTGATTGTTGGGCTCTGTTGAATCGCCATACAGCAGTCGAATTACGTGATACAGCTGTTCTCTCTCTCATTTTCGGGCCAGAGAGCAGTTAGCTATCCCGAGAGAAA